>CAYSGX010000432.1:0-2999 GCA_964430605.1 uncultured Chitinophagaceae bacterium | reverse complement strand
CGTGGGTTTAAATTTATTTCTTATGCCGTGTGGTGGATTCGCCAAAGCATTATGCAATCTTTGGTTGAGCAAGCGCGTATTGTTCGTCTTCCGATTAACAAAGTGGGTTCGTACAATAAAATAATGCAGACCATGCAGTTGTTTGAACAAGAGTTTCAGCGCGAACCTACCAATGAAGAGTTAGAAAGGATTCTGCATATTAACAAAAGCGATATTGACGATTTGATTAAATGTGCCAGCAGGCATGTTTCTATGGATGCTCCTCTTTCTGACGATGAAGAATCAGGAACCATGTATGATACATTGAAAAACGATGATGAAGAAGGTGCCGATAAAAACATGATGGACGAATCGCTTCAAAAAGAAATTCGTAAAGCATTGCGTGTATTACCTGCCAGAGATGCGGAAATTGTTTGTTTTTATTTTGGTTTGAAAGGCGAAGGCTACATGACTTTAGAAGAAATTGGCGGCATGTTCAATTTAACGCGCGAGCGTGTAAGGCAAATTAAAGAGCGTAGCCTTAGAAGGCTTACTAAAGTTACCAGTTCGAGAGAATTAAAATCTTATTTAGCCTGAATGAATTAGCGTAGTGGTTTGTATTACAAATCGCTTCCCGAAAAACCCAAAGGCAATATATCTTTTACTGAGTTAACGGCAACGATTTCGTTGCCGTTTCCTTTTAGTAAAATCCTGATGGGCGATTTCTGTTTTACTTCCTGTTCATACAAAGCTTGCCTGCACATGCCACAAGGGGCGGCAGGTTGTCGCGATGGTTTATTGTTTACATAAACAGCGATACTATCTATTGAAATACCGGGATATTGCATGGCATGGTTAGCTAAAGCCACCCGCTCGGCACAAATTCCCACAGGAAACGAGGCGTTTTCCTGATTACTTCCTGAAACAGTTTTGTTATTGTTTAATTGAAGTGCAGCGCCAACTTTAAATTTCGAATAAGGCGCATAAGCCAAATCAGAGGCTTCGGTGGCTAAACCAATTATCTTTTTATCGTTTTCATTAAGTTCAGCAATGCTATCGTAGATGTTTATTTCAGCAGAAATTTTTATTGTTTTCATACACTTATGCTTTAGAAAAAGAAACCCGACACACTTATCGTGGTCAGGTCTTTTATCATAACTTTGAATTGATAATAAAAATAGAAAATCCTTTTATATAAAACGTTAAGTTCACTACTGTAAAGAAATATTATCATGAAACATATTCTGCTTATTGGTTCAGGAAAGTCGAGCAGCGAACTCATAAAATACCTTTCAAAAATTTCTCTTGAAGCTGAATGGAAAATAACCGTTGCCGATGCGGCAGTTGATTACGCGAAATCGAAATTTTCTAACAGGAACAACATCAACTGGCAACAACTGAATATTGAAGACGCGGAGAAACTAAATTTATTAATTGCTGAAAGCAGCGTAGTAATTTCCTTAATGCCACCCACTTTGCATGTGTTGGTAGCCAGGCATTGCATTCAGCATAAAAAGCCTTTGGTAACTGCTTCCTATACTTCCGCAGAGATGCAGCAACTGCATGAAGAAGCGGTGAATGCAGGCGTGCTTATACTGAACGAAATGGGAGTTGATCCGGGCATTGACCACATGAGCGCCATGCAGGTAATCAATCGCCTGAAATCGGAAGGTGCGGAAATTACTGCCTTTGAAAGTTTCACCGGAGGCTTATTAGCTCCTGAAAGTGAAAAAGATAATCCGTGGAAATATAAATTCACATGGAATCCTAAAAACGTAGTGATGGCAGGGCAGGGGATGTGCAAGTTTATTCAGGAAAATAAATACAAATACATTCCATATCAGCGATTGTTCAGAAGAACAGAAATCATAAATATTCCGAACTATGGCTTGTTTGAAGGCTATGGTAATCGAGACAGCCTGCATTACAGAAGCCTTTATGGTTTAGAAAACGTAAAAACCATTTATCGCGGAACACTGCGAAGAACAGGCTTCTGCCGTGCGTGGGACACCTTTGTGCAGTTGGGCGCAACTGACGATACTTATACCATGCACAATACCGAAAATATGACCTGTCGTGAGTTCATTAACTCATTTTTGTATTACCATCCTTCCGATTCTGTTGAGCTGAAATTGGCTCACTACATGAAATGTAGATTCTGAAGAAATGTACAGGCTGAAATGGTTGGGAATTTTTAGCGATAAAACTATTGGGCTGAAAGATGCTACGCCTGCTCAAATTTTGCTGAAAATATTAGAAGACAAGTGGAGCCTCGACCCCGGTGATAAAGATATGCTGGTAATGTGGCACAAGTTTAATTATACATTAAACGGAAGCGAACACGAGCTGCATAGTTCTATGGTGAGCATTGGTGAAGATTTAGTTTACACCGCTATGGCTAAAACCGTTGGACTTCCGCTGGGCATTGCCGCAAAACTGATGGCCGAAAACAAAATAGCATTGAAAGGCATTCAAATACCCGTTCAGCCTGAAATATATGAGCCTGTACTTGCAGAGCTTCGCAAAGAAGGCGTTTTATTTGCCGAAGAAATAGTTGCTTAACCACTTTTATGCTTTCAGATACCGAAGTTGGACTATACGATATGAAAGTTTGATTGTACGATACCAAAGTTAGGTTGTACGATATCAAAGTTGGGCTGTACGATGTTGAGGTTAGATTGTACGATGCATATTTTGGTCAAACATTTACATAATTATTAGCAAATTATTGTAAGCTCTTGTCGAAAATAATATTATGGAAACAAATCCTAAGATTCTGAAGGCTCAAATAAAACAATTATTGCTTGCCGCTTAACCCGAACTCAGGTTTATACTATTATGTTGACACTTAGTTAGTTAAATTGCTGAAAATTAACGGAATTTATTTTCAACGATGTGTCGTTAATTGTGTACAAGGTTATTGTTTCAACAATAACACATTCCTCGTTTCTATTTTGTACTTTGAGTGATGATTACGGGACAAAATCTAGGCACAAAGTAGATACATAAGTACATATATT
>CAYSGX010000431.1:0-3001 GCA_964430605.1 uncultured Chitinophagaceae bacterium | reverse complement strand
GTAATTTTGTTGATATGTCTGAAAGTATAGCAGCCAACGGTTCGGGTATTGCCGCAGTGGGGGATTTTTAGCACAAATGTTCAATAGATGCACTGCCGTTCGTTTATGCACAAAAGTGTCTGCGAAGCACGGAACCCCCGCTATTGCAAACCCCTTGTTAGCGGCTGCTCTACTCTTTCCACCAAGCACAACTGTTTGTGGTTGGTAGAAATGTTGTCCGAAGCGATTACTTAATTTCTCCATTGTCGACAAGTGCTTTTATTTCTTTCGTTAGGTTGTCTTGCAATTGTTTCAAGTTATCCTTCTTATACTTTAAGTGTCTTTGTCCTTGTAAATCAAATCTTGGACTGTCTGTTTCTTCAATTATAAAAATGGTTGGTTTGCCAATTCCCCAAGCGTAACCAACTTCAAGATACACATTCGGATTTTGGGTTGTCAGGTCAGCAATAATTGCAGATGCTGTTTCTATCTTATTTTTAATTTTAGTTAGAATGTCGCCAGTGAAAATATCTTGATCAATTCTTTCACACAAAAAATCATTGTTGTTTACTGGTTGTTGGATACCGAAATAAAAGGTATTGTTCATGTCGTCCTTGAAAGGCATCGCAACAAAAATATGTTTCTTCGTTTCAGATTTTTTTGTGGCTTTGATTATTTTATTACCTTCTACTCTTGTCAACTTCTTTAGTCCGATTGTATAAGTCCAATCTTTATCACTTCTGCTAACTATTTTGTAAATCTCCAAATGGTTGTCAATTACATTTCTTAATCGACTTAATCTTTCATGGTCATTTTCAATAATTGTAATTTTCTCTAAACCTTTTGGGAAGTCGCCAGATTGTAATGCCTCAAATAGTCCAGCAAATTGCGAAATGACGGCTTCACTTTCGTCAAGCCCATAACCAGCACCATGAATTGTCATTACAATGTGTTTGGCATTTGGCTTTTCATCTGATAAAATACTCAAAGCATCTTTTGTAAACTCTCTAATTTCTTTGTAACCAAATTCGTCAAGGTGAGGAACACCTACAAAAAGTATATTCTCAAACTTTGTTGAGCCGACATTTTTTATGAGAGAAAAGCTACCAACCTTAGGGCTAATTTTCTTCAGGTCAAGTTTGCCAACTTGGTTAAGGTCGTATGAAACAATTCTGTCAACACCGTAGTTTCCTTGAGCATATTTAAGAACTAAAATATCAGCTTCAAATTCTCTGACATCTGAAAACTCAAGTGAAAAGTTAATGTTATTTGCTGCCATTTTTTGTAATACCTTGTCTTTCATAGTTGATTTTTGATTTGAAATTTGTTCTCCAGTCTCAATACTTAAAGTTTTGCTATCCTCAAAATACTTATCAAAAGTGTCTGCAAGCTTAATAGCCGTTTCCCTATCATTGAAAGATGCATATGAGTTGTAAGATGATGTATCAGTTTCTACTCGATACATATTGCCATCACCAACTATAAAATATAATAATTGCTCATCACCAACTATTTGCTTTACTCGTTCTATTCCAGAAACACTCAATAATCTTACATCAATATCTGCTTTCCCTAATGTTGAAGTCTTTGAAATTGTGTGGAATGCTTTTGATACCTTTAGCTTTGAGTTGTCAATTAGTAATAGCTCTAATTTTTTTCCATTTGTCAAAAATCTTTGTAGAGAGGTAAGGTATTCTGGTCGTTCCGATACTTCATCAGCAAAGTTTTCAGAAATAATCCTTACAATACTTTTTGAGTGGTCAAATATTTTTGAGATAACAATTGAAGAATGAATTACACCACTACACTTGAATTTTATATCACTCTTACTTTCTGCAAGAAACTTAATAATGTCATTATATTCTTTTGCATTGTCTGAATTCATTGTATCTGTCAGTTCGTTTTATGTCTGTCGCCAAGAGTTGCCGCTAACTCTCAAATACCCAACCCAACCCTTTACCAATCTCTCCAATTTAGCGAGATTGGCGAAGGTTTATTTCGCTTTATCAAAAATATTATTTTTTCTTACAAATCAATTTTTTAATTTTCGTCATTCTATTCTCTGTTTATCTTGCACGTTACTTTGTAGCAATGCTCACTTTTATCTGTGCAGTGCTGCAATTTTCACAAGCAGTTCGCCACTCTTCACGGGTATTGCTCCGGGTTTCATGGGGTATCGTCCATATTTCACAGGCATTCATCCGGGCTTCACGGGGTATCATCCACTTTTCATAAGGTTGTTGCCATGTTTCACAGAGTATCGTCCACCTTTCACAAGGTCTTGTCCACATTTCACAGGGTCTTGACCACTTGGTAAAAAGCGTGTGAAACCCGGAAACATTGGTATTTAGCTATTTTTTACTAATATTTTTTGTTTTTCAGATACTGTAAAGGCAAGTAGAACCACTTAGTGGCTCGGCACGGGTTTTGTAGAAACCGGTAACATTTTTATTTTCTTCCGTTTAGGCATAATCTCCACAGTGAATAGCCGCCAAATAAAGTTTATTTCTTCCAGCAATCATCGAGATGGTCGTTTACCATACCCACTGCCTGCATAAATGCGTAGCATATTGTGGTGCCTCTGAACTTAAAACCTCTTTTGCCCATATCTTTGCTCATGGCATCGCTTTCGGGCGAGGTGGCAGGAATATCTTTTAATGTTTTTCGGCTGTTCACTATCGTTTTGCCACCTGCAAACCCCCACACATATTTATCGAACGAACCAAATTCTTTTTGTATTTCAATAAAACGTTGCGCGTTATTAATGGCGGCTTCTATTTTCAGCTTGTTTCTGATAATGCCTGCGTCTTGCATTAGCCGCGCCACATCTGCTTCATTAAACCTGGCAACTTTTTTCACCTCAAATTGCGCAAAAGCATTTCTGAAATTTTCACGTTTCTTTAAAACAGTGTACCAGCTTAATCCCGCCTGAAAACTTTCCAATACCAGAAACTCAAACAGTTTTTTATCGTCATGAACAGGCACACGCCATTCTTTATCGTGATAAGCGATTTATAGATCA
>CAYSGX010000430.1:0-3004 GCA_964430605.1 uncultured Chitinophagaceae bacterium | reverse complement strand
TGCCATGTGTAGCTGCAAGGCTCATGGCATAGGCACTGTTTAGGGTAGCAGCATTGAGGGCTTCTTCAGGCAGCATTTTCATTTTAATGCAGGCAAGGGCAATCACAAAATTCATATTGCCCGAAGGAGATGAACCCGGGTTAAAATCGGAAGCCAAAGCCACAGGCAGCCCTGCGTCTATGAGTTGGCGCGCAGGTGCAAACGGAATGTTTAAATAAAAAGCGGTGGAAGGTAATAATGTAGGCATGGTGTCAGAAGCTTTCAATACTTCAATTTCGGCATCACTCATACATTCGAGATGGTCTACCGAAAGGGCGTGATGTTTAACGCCCACTTGTACTCCGCCTGATAATGCCAGTTCGTTTGCATGAATTTTAGGCGGCAGGCCATACTTTGCTCCTGCTTCGAGCAGGGTATCGGTTTCTTCAACAGTAAAGAAGCCATTATCGCAAAACACATCTATAAAATCTGCCAAGCCTTCATGGGCAATTTGAGGCAACATTTGTTGGGTAATTAACTTTATGTATGCTTCACGATTGCCGGCATAGGCTTTAGGCAGGGCATGGGCACCTAAAAAAGTGGCTTTAACAGTTAAGGCTGAAGCGGCTTTGAGCTTTTTAATTACCCGCAGCATTTTTATTTCACTTTCTGCATTTAGCCCATAGCCGCTTTTAATTTCAACAGCTCCGGTGCCATATTGCTGCATTTCGGCAAGCCTTTCCATGGCCTTGTCGAAAAGTTCGGCAGCATCGGTATGTTGTAATTTTTCAGCCGAATTTAAAATACCACCGCCTTTTTTGGCAATGGCTTCGTAACTAAGGCCGTTGATTTTATCTACAAATTCTTTTTCGCGGCTGCCTGCATATACAATATGGGTGTGCGAATCGCACCAGGCCGGTAAAACCGCGCCACCTTGTGCATTGATAGTTGCATCTGCTCTTTCGGTATAATTGCCGCTGCCAAAGGTTTTTATTACGCCATCTTCAATTAATATATATGCATTGTCAATGGCGGGCAGTTTCGCCATGTCTTTTCCTGAAATTTTGAGGGTGGTTTCGGGCCGGATACCGGCAAGCGATGCAATATTTTTTATGAGCGTAATCATAGTATGAAGATATGCTATTGCAAAATACTAAATAGTAACAGCCTGCAAAAACAGCCCTTTTTTTGTTTTAGTAAGAAACAGTAAACTTTAGGGATGTTATGCTGGAATAAATCGCTTTGCGATGACCATTAAATTAATAATATGAAGATTATTGGTATTTAACAGAAATTGAATACAGGCAGGAATTACTTCTTAGAAGGAAGCATCATAAAGGTAACCATTACAACTAAGGTAAGAATGGCGGTAACAACGTTAATAAACAAATTGTAAAGGCTTTTCACGGTTTTTCGGATTATTTTGGGGTTAATTAATTCGGTTTTTCTACTTAGATGCAAAGGTAGGCAAAAAGGTTGCAAGCGCGTTAAGGTTTTTTATTTTTTTATAAAAATTAACATTGCCGAAATGCGGTTTTTAAATAATGCTAATAATTAATGCCAAAACCTTATACTAATTGTTCCTGATAAACCTATCGGGATTACAATGGTTAATACCGTAAAGCATTAACATTATATTGAAATATAAACGGTATTATTTATGCTTTCAGAATAGTGTAAAAAACATGAAACAGATGCCGGAAAAAACATTTTGACTAACTTAACCGTTGCTATTCACTCAAAAACCAACATTATGAAAAAGTTTATGATTATCTTATTGGTAAATTTAGTTTTCGCAAGCAGCTATGCGCAATCGCCAAAATCTTGCTGTGCGCTTCACGCCTCAAACCAATTTGCAATGCTAAGTACCAACGATGGCTTTAAAAAAGCCCATGACGAACCTATACAAAAAGAATATACTCAAAAGGTGGGTGCTGATGTTACATTTGCCTGTGCCGATGGTAAAGAGGGAAAGGCGTTTGAAATTGCTGCCCAATCAAAATCGGAAAAGTATTTATTGGTGTTTCACGAATGGTGGGGCTTAAACGCGCATATTAAAGATGAAGCGGTAGCGCTATCGAAAAAATTGCCCGACTGGAACATTATTGCTGTTGACTTATATGATGGCACCGCTACCACCAGCCGGGAAGAAGCGGTACAACTGATGCAAAACCTGAATCCTAAAAGAGCCGAAGCAATTATTGCGGGAGTACAAAAGAAAATTGGCAAAAATGCTAAAGTGGCAACGCTTGGCTGGTGCATGGGTGGCGGCTGGAGCTTGCAGGCAGCCATTGCTGCGGGCAGCAACACCGTAGGTTGTGTTATGTATTATGGTTTTCCCGAAAAAGATGTAACCAAACTGAAAGCCCTTAAAAGTGATGTGGTATTTGTAAATGCTACGCAAGATGAATGGATAACCAAAGAGGTGGTAGATGAGTTTAAAGCCAATATGAAAGCGGCAGGTAAAAAATTGACCGTCAAAGATTATGATGCGCCACACGCATTTGCCAACCCGAGCAATCCTAATTTTAACAAAGATTTTTCTGAAGATGCAATGAATGCGGTAGTGAAATATTTGCAAGAGGCAGTGAGGTAGTCTGGTTTTGCTTTCGAATTGTTCTTTGAAGATATTTACCACAGTTTCAGTTGCTTATTATGATGTTACCCTTGTGTTGTGATTTGCTTTCAATTTGTTCTTTGAAGATATTTACCACAGTCAATAGACCAAATTGTACCTGCAAGTGTCAGTTGTGATTTGCTTTCAATTTGTTCTTTGAAGATATTTACCACAGTGCAATCGTCATTGTTTTGAATGAATTTAGAGTTGTGATTTGCTTTCAATTTGTTCTTTGAAGATATTTACCACAGTCATTGCTTTTTTTTTTAGTAGCAGCGGCAGTTGTGATTTGCTTTCAATTTGTTCTTTGAAGATATTTACCACAGTGCAATACCTGCTTTACATTCTTTATCCTTAGTTGTGATTTGCTTTCAATTTGTTCTTTGAAGATATTTACCACAGTCACCT
>CAYSGX010000429.1:0-3004 GCA_964430605.1 uncultured Chitinophagaceae bacterium | reverse complement strand
GCTCAGTATTTCAGTGGGGTCATTAGTTACCGGTGGCGGTGCAGAAACAAGGCCTGTAAACGAAGCAGTAATTTTCTGGAGAAGAACGAATTAGAATTTTTTCAGAGGTTAGATGTAAATAATCATTACTGATCGGCTAATGTTTTTTTTGCCACGGATGCACAGATAAAATTTTGAGGATTATTATAAACAATCTGAACACAAATAGAATGTTTTGTATTCAACAGGTTGGTTTTCATGTTTTTGTTTACAATTCCAACAAGTCGGAATTATCAGTGAAATTTATAAAATATCAAACCCAAAATAAAATCTGTGCATCCGTGGCAACAAGTAATATTAATTGCCAATTACCATTACAGTTATTCTTGAATTGGTAACAAACATATTGGGCCTTGAAGTACACGCTCCGCCTCTGAATGAAATGGTTTTTTGCCCTACCGAGGCAGGTGCCAATACAAATGTTCCCGAAAGATTCATGCCTCCGCTATCGTATGAAGTACCATCTCCGTTTACACCATTTTTCGATGATTCAGAATTTACATTATCAGTAACATTTCTGGCTAAAAAAATAAAACAGGCATCATTATTAGTTGTTTGTTCGGCATAGCCATTGGTGTGCACTACAATTCTGTCTGACAGGGAAGTAACATTTACTGTTACTGTTACCAAATCTTGTTGTACTGCCGTATTGTTAAAAGATATACTGGGATTACCGGCAGCGGTTTGAAAATCTTTTATGGCATGGCTTCCTATAGCGCTGGTTTGTGTGTACAGTGTACCTGTCGCGTCTGCCATTACCATTCTGTTTCCCGCACCTGCAAGGCTGTTTACCGAAACATTAGTTCCGTTATCCTGAATCTGGCTGCAAACAGCAGTATTGCCATCTGATTTTAAAACGCTATTGACAGTATTGCAACCTACAGGGCCGGCAGGGCCAACTACATATCCGGCATTAACCGTCATGCTGTTAGATAAGGTTAATATTAAATCACCATTACTGTTTACTGTCGCACTTGTTACACTTATGCCATCTTGCCCATTGCTGCCATTGACACCGTTAGCGCCATTATTACCTGCCGCGCCCTGAGGCCCTTGCGGGCCCAATGCCTGTTTCCATACCAAACCATCCCAGTAGTAAAACCCTGCCCCTGTTCCACCTGAAATATTATCATTGTCATTAAAAACCAATAAGCCTTTAACAGGATTAGGAACTGTATTGATATCAGAGACAGAAAGTAATTCAACGCGCGGAATTAACAAGCCCTTATTAGGCGATTGAATTTCAAGTGCGGCACTTGGATGTGGCGTCAACGTTCCTATACCCACATTGTCTTGAGCCGAAAGAAACCCGAAAAAGAAAAATGCTGTACAACAAAATATTACTTTTTTCATATCAAATTTATTTTTTCCAAATATAATGAATTGTATCATTTAATGTATGAATGCTAATAGAATTTAATCCGCTATTTTGTGCGCTTATACTGTGAATGTACTTGATTAGTCTGAAATTTTGAAAAATGAGAATCGGGCATAAAATCTGTTTTAACCAGTTTCATTAAGCCTGATGTAATTGTCAACATGATTGTATTCTCAACTGCATGGAAACTATTAATATCCATATCAGCACTTGTTTAATCAACATTTCAGTAGTTTAACACTTAAATATCTTCATTTGGCAATAAACAAGTGTATAAAAACTACTTGGATTAACTGTTAAACCTTATTTTTGCCCTCTCTTACAAAAACGCATAAAAACAATAATAAATTAATTATGGAGAATCTGATTTATTTTCTTCCCGTATTTGGGCTTATTGCTTTGGCTTACATGGTTTACCTTTCGGCATGGGTTACCAAACAAGATTCCGGTGATGAAAAAATGGGTGTAATTGCAAAAAACATTGCCGATGGCGCTATGGCTTTTTTAAGAGCCGAATACAGAATCTTAGGAATTTTTGTGGTGGTTGCAGGCATTGCATTAGGCGTGTTGTCGCAGTTGCCTTCCGTAGAAAAACATTCTCATATTTTAATTGTGGCTGCCTTTGTTATTGGTTGTTTCTTTTCAGCCTTAGCAGGTTTTATAGGTATGCGCATTGCTACTAAAGCCAATGTGCGCACCACACAGGCAGCTAAAACTTCTTTGGCTCACGCATTGAAAGTTTCTTTTTCAGGCGGAACAGTCATGGGCCTCGGTGTTGCAGGTTTGGCGGTGTTTGGTTTAAGCTCTTTGTTTATCGCTTTCTTCACTTTGTTCCTTACCGATGGTGTTTACGATTACCACTTAATGACAAAAACTTTAGAAGTATTGGCAGGCTTTTCTTTAGGCGCTGAATCTATCGCGTTATTTGCCCGTGTGGGCGGTGGTATTTATACTAAAGCTGCCGATGTGGGTGCCGACTTAGTAGGTAAAGTTGAAGCAGGTATTCCTGAAGACGACCCCCGCAACCCTGCTACTATTGCCGACAACGTGGGCGATAACGTGGGCGATGTTGCCGGAATGGGTGCTGACCTTTTTGGTTCTTATGTAGCAACCGTTTTAGCCGCTATGGTTTTAGGTAATTATATTATTCAGGATAATGGCGCTGAAGTATTTGCCTTCGGGGGTATTGCTCCTATTTTGTTACCAATTTTAATTGCAGGCTTGGGTATTGTATTCTCTATTATAGGTTCATTCTTTGTAAGAATTAAAGATGATAATGGCGATGTGCAAGGCGCTCTGAATATTGGCAACTGGGTATCTATGGGATTAACCGTAGTAGCTTCTTATTTCGTTATTGACTGGATGTTACCCGCCACTATTAAAATGAGTTTCTTTGGTGAAGGCGTAAAAATAATTTCAAGCTTAAATGTTTTCATAGCTGTAATTATTGGTATGGTTGTGGGTGCGGCAATTTCTTCTATTACCGAATACTACACCGCTTTAGGTACTAAGCCGATTTTAAACATTGTGCGTCAATCGGCAACAGGTGCCGCTACCAATATTATCGCGGGCTTGGCAACAGGTATG
>CAYSGX010000428.1:0-3025 GCA_964430605.1 uncultured Chitinophagaceae bacterium | reverse complement strand
GTGTTCTATGGCTTTATCTATTGCGTTGAAATCGAAGCCGAAATGATGGGGAAATGCCTGGTCTTCGCAAGTGATAATGGCTAAGGGCAAATAATGCGAAATGTCTTCATATTTTTTCCAGCGAAAATCTATGGTTTTATTTTTTTTATCGCTGAAAACAGCTTCCGTTTTTCTACTTGCCATAGTAATAGTGTAGGGCGGATTTACAAAGCGATAAATAATGGTGAGCGCTATGGTGAAAATGAAAAAAGCGATTACAGTTCTTTTAACAATGCGCCATATTTTGGGCAACAGCTTTTTCATTTTTATTTGGTTAACTTTCTTTCTGAAAGAATAATTATGCGACAAAGTAAACATATTGAAACTACACGTACAGCAAGGTATTTCACACTGGGTAATGTTAATAATGAAACGAAGGGCTTGTGGATGGTTTTGCACGGCTATGCTCAAAACGGAGCGGATTTTATAAACCAGTTTTTGCCTTTGGCCGATGAGGGCAATTATATTGTCTCAGTAGAAGGCTTGTCGCGGTTTTATGCCAAAGGCTTTTATGGAAATGTAGCTGCCAGTTGGATGACCAGAGAAGATCGTGAAGCCGATATAAAAGACAATACCGAATACCTGTGGCGTGTGTATGAAAAAGAATTTTTGCCTCATGCTGAAACCAAACAAATTCATCTGTTAGGATTTTCGCAAGGGGCTGCTACGCTTTCAAGATTTGTGTCGTTTAAGTTGCCTTTGTTGCATCACTTATGGATTTGTGCCGGAGATATTCCCGATGATATGAACTGGAACAATTTTAAAAATATAACCGACAGGGCTGCGCTGCATATTATGCTTGGCAAACAAGACCCGTTGCTTGATGCCGATAGGGTAGTGGCTTTACAACAAAAACTGCACGATAAAAATATTCAGTTTCAACTACACGAGTTTGAAGGTGCGCATGAGGTGAAGGTTGAATTGATACAACAGATAGTGTGAGTTTGTTGGGGTCGCTTTTACCTGTGCCATATTAATTGTTTTTTAATTGCGGATAGGGCACAAAACCGGTTTCACCGGGGACTTTCGGAAAATTTTGATTTATCCAGTCTTCTTGGGCTTGCTGCAATCTTTCCTTGCTTGAAGAAACAAAATTCCAGTTGATAAACCGTTCTTCGGGAAAAGGCTCACCACCAAAGATATATACCGTTGCGTTCTCCCCAATTTCAAATTCGCATAACCTGCTGTCTTTTGCCACCAATATTTGCCGGGGCTCATAAGTGTTTCCCTCGCTTTTGATATTGCCTTCCAGAATATACAAAGCACTTTCCCCAAATAAATCATTGCCAATGCTTAGCTTTTGGGCAGATGTGCTTTTGATTTCGATGAAGTATAAAGCGCTGTGAACAGGAACAGGCGATTTTCTTCCGAATGCTTCTCCTGCAATGAGCTTAATGCTTACATTATTTTGCTGCCACTGCGGAATTTCATTCGCAGCGATATGCGTAAACGAAGGTTCTGTTTCTTCCAGCTCTTTGGGAAGAGCAACCCATATTTGCAGCCCGTGAAGCCTTTTGTCCGATTGCCTTAAATATGCAGGCGTTCGCTCGGAATGTACAACGCCTTTTCCTGCTGTCATCCAGTTGACCGCTCCGGGTTGTATTTCCATTTCAGAACCTATGCTGTCGCGGTGCATAATCGCGCCTTCAAATAAATAGGTAAGCGTGGAAAGTCCGATATGTGGGTGTGGCGGCACATCCAGATTTTCGTAATCTTTCAGTTGCGCAGGCCCCATGTGGTCAATAAAAACAAAGGGGCCTACGGCTCTTTTTTGCCTGAACGGCAACAGGCGACCTACCATAAAATTGCCTATATCTGCTGCCCGTTCCTCAATGATTAATGAAATGTTTGACATATTCTGTAATTTAATAAATTTTGATGATATGTTCTGTCCAATTACTCTTTTATCATTCTTCCAGATAACCGAATTTACCCATATTAAAATCTTCAATAGCCTGAACAATTTGCTGTCGGGTATTCATTACAAATGGCCCGTGTGCCACTATCGGTTCATTAAGCGGTTTGCCACTCAATACCAATACCACCGCATTTTCCGATGCTTCTATATTGAACTCCGTTGCATTATTCTCAAACAGTACAAAGTGGTCGGTAGGCACGTCTTCCTTTCCATTTACTTTTATGCTTCCTTCTATTACCAGCAAAGCGGTATTGTAATTTGCAGGAAATTCAAAATCAGCTTTTCCTTTATCATTCAAACGAACATTCAGCATAAAAAGCGGAGAAAAAGTATCGGCACTTCCTTTTATACCTTTATAATCTCCTGCAATTACTTCCACTGTTCCACTATTATTGGGTAATGGATATTTTGCAATTTGAGCGTTGGTAATGCCCTGATATTTCGGCTTAGACATTTTGTCTTTGGCAGGGAGGTTTACCCACAACTGAACCATTTGAAAATCACCGCCCTGCTTGCTGAAATTTTCTTCGTGGTATTCTTTGTGCAAAATACCCGATGCCGCTGTCATCCATTGCACATCACCCTCGGCTATCACACCACCACCGCCACTGCTGTCGTGGTGCGCCACTTTGCCTTTGTAGGCAATGGTTACGGTTTCAAAGCCACGGTGCGGGTGTACGCTCACGCCTCTTGGTTTGTCGGTGGGCGGAAAATAAAATTTTGAATTGTAGTCCATCATAATAAACGGATCCATTCTTTGCATATCCAAACGGTATGCGCTCGGGATAAAGTTGTGTACCCTGAATCCGTCACCTACATAATGGGGTTCTCTTGGCGGAACAACCATTTCAATGTTTCTTGTTGCCATACTATTTTGTTTTAAAATTTACAGTACAAAATTACTATTGCTGAAATCCTTGTGCATTGATGTATGGTAAGAAATCAGGTTGGCTTAAAATTACTTTTTGCTAATTCTTTTCTGACACGGCTCAGGCTTTCGGGAGTAATCCCCAAATAAGAGGCAATCATCCATTGAGGTACACGAAGAGTAAGGTCTGAATAAAGTTT
>CAYSGX010000427.1:0-3071 GCA_964430605.1 uncultured Chitinophagaceae bacterium | reverse complement strand
ACTGAAAGTAGTTGAGACTCCGAAGGAAACGAAATGTACTGTCAGTTAATACCGAATGTTCTGAACTTGATTTTTTCAAAACCTGAGTTGTTTCGGTATACAAGATAAAAGACTTCTTCGGAAAATAGTGTACTGCATTTGATGAGCCGTTCATGGTGATTATCGAACCATAAGTATCTGAAATGCTCAAATGTTTGACAGAAACTTATGGACTCTTGACAGAAGTATGTAGATGTTTAGCAGAAACTCATGAACTCTTGACAGAAGTATGCAGATGTTTGGCAGAAACTCATGAACTCTTGACAGAAGTATGCAGATATTTAGCAGAAACTCATGGATTCTTGACAGAAATATGCAAATGTTTGGCAGAAACTCGTGAACTCTTGACAGAAATATGCAGATGTTTGGCAGAAACTCATGAACCATTGACAGAAATATACAGATGTTTGGCAAACCCTATCTGTATTTCTGTATGACTTATATAAATGTTGGTTGAAAATTACACGGTCATGGGTCAAATGCGTTGGTTTAAAACTTATAAAAGATGTCTTCGGAAAATAGTACATTGCATTTGACGAGCGTTTGTCATGGTGAGTTTATCGAACCATGTTGGGTAGCCTGCGCACTACCCTTCGATAACTTGTCCCGAACTCGATTCGGGAAGCTCAGGGTGACAACGCACATTTTCCGAAGATGATTCAGCCACTCATCAACCGTTTCGATCCATGACCAACTACACAAACAAGAAAGGTAACTACTTTGCTATCAAGTTCTTATTTTTTGAATTTTGATTTTTGGACTTTATATATCTTACTGCAAATACTGCAACTTGGTATTTTTCAAAGCCTTCATGGCTTTGGTTAAACCTTCAACAGTAAGCGGAAACATGCGGTTATCAAATACCTCGCGAATAATTTTGGTTGATTCAAAATAATTCCAGCCACGCTCGGCACCGGGGTTAAGCCACACCACCGAATTGAAATGCTCTTTTACCCGTTGCAGCCATACCAGGCCCGTTTCATCATTATAATGTTCTACGCTGCCGCCTTTCGAAACAATTTCATAAGGGCTCATCGTGGCATCGCCCACAATTATTACTTTATAATCGCTGTTAAACCGGTGCAATAGCTGAAATGTGGGAATGCGGTCGTGCCTGCGCTCGTTGTCTTTCCACATGGTTTCGTAAATACAGTTGTGAAAGTAGAAAAACTCCAAATGCTTAAACTCGTGCCTTGCCGCTGAAAACAACTGTGAACACAATTCAATATAATCATCCATAGAGCCGCCAATATCCAGCAGCAGCAATACTTTCACCCGGTTCTTTTCAGAAGGCACTAAATGAATATTAAGTACACCGGCATTGTCAGAAGTTTTGCGAATGGTTTCATCAATATCCAGTTCTTCGGCAATGCCTTCACGGGTAAACACCCTTAATCTTTTTAAAGCCACTTTGATATTCCTCGTGTTCAACTCTACCGTTTCATCAAGGTTGGCAAAGTCGCGTTTATCCCACACTTTTACCGCGCTTCTGTTGCGGCTGCCTTCCTGCCCTGCTCTGAATCCTTCAGGATTATAGCCATTAGCCCCAAAAGGCGAAGTGCCGCCTGTGCCAATCCATTTATTGCCGCCCTCGTGCCGTTCTTTCTGTTCTTCCATCAGTTGTTTGAAGCGTTCCATCAGCTTGTCTAAGCCACCCATGGCTTCAATCATTTTCTTTTCTTCTTCAGTAAGCAGTTTTTCAAAATTCTTCCGTAGCCATTCTTCAGGAATTGTTTTAAAAAACGATTCAGGCAAAAAATCAATGCCTTTAAAATGTTTTCCGAATAATAAATCGAAGCGGTCTAAATGCGCTTCATTCTTTATAAAAATACTTTTTGAAAGAAAATAAAAATCATCTACGCTGTAAGTGCCCACATCGTTTTTCATGGCTTTCATTAAAGTAAGGTACTCGTGTAAACTTACCGGAATGCCATTTTCGCGAAGCAGGTAAAAGAAAGTGAGAAACATGATTTACTTTGATTGTTTCAAAGCTACACAATATTTGTATTCATAATAAGCAACGTAAGAATACAAGGCCGGATGCGTTTGTGCAGCGGAAAAGCAACCCGGCATGAATTATCCACCTATATCAAAAAAAGCGATAGTATGCTTTAATAAATACGTTGTAATCCAATGCTTTCAGCCGTTTTTGTGCTGTTGAAAAATCTTAACTTTTTTTTGCGTTTTTAGTTGTTGTTATCAAAAGTGTGGTTTAGTTTTGCGGTCGGAATTTTGACTAATTCTTGACAATTCACTTGGACTAAAGCGCAACAGCGTATGTATATAAGAACCCGTTTCCTCTCTTTCTTCTTACTGATAACTGTTCTATTTTCTAATGTTTCATTGGCTCAGGATGGCGTTACACCCGAGATTTTAGAAGGACAGAAATTGTATAATGCCAATTGTGCAAGCTGCCACAAGGTGAAGCAAAAACTAATCGGGCCGGCTTTGTATGGTTCAGAAAAACGTTGGGAAGATGGCGCCAAGCATAATGGCACAGACGGCAAAACCTGGTTGTATAAGTGGATTAAAAACTCATCGGCTGTTATTAAAGATGGTAATCCTTACGCGAATGCTATTTATAATGAGTATAACAAATCGGTAATGACTGCCTTTCCGCAGTTAACTGATGAAAATATCACCAATATCTTAGCTTATATCCAAGCTGATGGCGATGGTTTATTAGCCCCTAAAGCTGACCCGGCTACTGCAAGTGCCGGTGGTGCAGCAGGTGGTGGCGATAGCGGACAAACTAAAATGCTTTTATATTTCTTAGTGGGCTTATTAGTGGTTATTGCTCTAATACTTACAAGAGTAAATACAGTATTAAACAGATTGGTGTTGGTGAAAGAAAACAAGCCGCTGCCTGTTCCTGTGCCTATACATAAAAACAGAAAGATTATTGCCACGTTGGTATTGGCGTTGGTAGTATTTGTTGGCTACACTACTGTAAATAATGCTATAGATTTAGGCCGTCAGCAGGGTTATGCTCCGGTTCAGCCTATTAAATTTTCTCACAAGTTGCACGCTGG
>CAYSGX010000426.1:554-3082 GCA_964430605.1 uncultured Chitinophagaceae bacterium | reverse complement strand
CGTATCCACTGTCATGTCTATATCCTTTAATCTCGCATCTACTATTATCATAACTATATCCTTTGATTACAACATAGGCATTTCCTAATAAACTATCGCTGTAAAGAATTTCATTTTCGAAAACCAAACATTCATTTATCTTCAGAGAAATACTATCTCCCCTAAAATAATCCTGAAAGTCAATTTCAAACAGCACGGAAGGCATTTGTATTGCTGCCTTTTTATAAGCAGAGCCACAAGACAATAAAATAATTATTAAAGATAAACTAATATATTTCATCATCTATTCAATCTTTTGTTTGTCCTTATTAAGTTTTCAGCTCTTCGGAATTTATAATTTCGAAGCCCTATCGCAGGATTTGTAACCGAATACAAATGTATTATTTTTCAAAAAGAACAAAAGTGTTGCGGTTTTTGTTGTCAGGAAAATTTTAGTAGTTTCGCTAAAAGGTTTTGAGTATGGACTTGCAGACCCGAAAAATAGAATTTATACAGGCATTTCTGAAAATTCAGAGCGAGGAAGTTATTGCTCAGTTTGAAAAACTGTTGAAAAAGCGAAAGGCGGAGTTTAAACCAATGTCGGTTGCAGAATTAAACAACAGGGTTGCCCAATCAGAAGCCGATTTCAAGAATAACCGTTTCAAAACAAGTGCTGAGTTATTGTCAAAATACTAACAATGAAGTATGCAATAATTTGGTCAGCCTTTGCCGAAAGTCAGCTTGATGAAATTTTTGAATACTACGTAGAAAATGCACGAAGTTATAATGTAGCAAAGAAATTGGTTACTAAAATTATCACAGAAACAGACATACTTGCAGGCAATCCACATATTGGACAAATAGAAGAACTGCTTCCAGACAGGGAAGAAGACTATCGGTATTTAGTGTGTGGAAACTACAAAATTATTTATACGATTGACAATGCCACACATCGGATAAAGATTGCCGATGTATTTGATACCCGCCAAAATCCATCAAAAATTAAACGGAATAAATAAGCCCACTTTTCCAAATTTGCAAATCTGCTCTTCGGATTTTATAATCCCAAAGAGCGAGTTAGTCTGAAAGCTGACTTATTTCAAAACATGATTTTGTTCATTACATGATGGCTGAATTTTTCTCTAACTTTAGGCTACTTCATTTGCACAATATGCGTTTCATTTTAATTTCAGTGTTGACAGTTATTTGGCAGTATGCTGTTGCGCAACCCTGCACCACTACCAATTCCTCAGGCTGTAGTTGCCCCGATGGCAAAGATACCTGCGTTTTATTGCCCGACCTTACTATTTCGTGGCATGCCATAGTGAATTACAAAAACGGGCCCAATGAATATTCACAAAACGGTAATGGCGCTAATAATGGCAGGTTAAGAATTACAGGTTCTACACCCAATATCGGTTATGGCGCTTTCACGGTGCGCGGCAGTAATTATTTTCTCTGCGGAACAGATACAATATTCAACCCCAACAGAAACCCTAATTGCAGCAACGGCTCTAATCCTACTAACTTGTTGGTGCAGCGTATTTATACAAAAGAAGGCAATGCCATGACTTATGAAGACCGCTGGGCAGGGGGGCAAACTTTTCATCCTACTCACGGGCATAATCATGTTGATGATTGGGTAACTTTTACTTTACGGGTTGAAGATGCCAATAACCCCGATACTTTAAGCTGGGAAATTATTGGCGATGGCGCAAAAATTGGCTTCTGTTTAATGGATTATGGTTCATGCTCTGATTACAACGGCCATTGCCGCACAGTGCAGCGATACAATCAAGGAACGATATTAAACAATAACGACTTTCCCAACTACGGCTTGGGTGGCGGACAGTATAGTTGCTCGCCTGTAGAGCAAGGTATCTCAAGCGGCTTTACCGATATTTATGATGAAGATTTAGACGGCATGTGGATTAATATTCCACCTGGAATTTGCAATGGCACTTACTGGATAATTGCCGAAGTAGATCCGTTAAATCACTTCTTAGAATCGGACGAAACGAATAACTGGACAGCCGTCCAGATAACCTTAACTAAACAAACACCTGTAGGTAATCCGGTAGCAACCATAACTTCAAGCGGAAAAAATTATTTGTGCAATAACGACACTGTAACGCTTACTGCCAATATCGCATCAAGTTATTTGTGGAGCAATGGCGCAACCACACGCAGCATTACTGTTGCCGATGCAGGTAATTATTCAGTTGAAGTAAATTCTACTTGTGGCTCGGCAGTTTCGCAAGTGGTGAGCATTACAAAAAATGAATTGTCATTTGCAACTGTTAAAGGCGACACCTCATGCCAATCGCGGCCTATGATTTTAACCGCACAAGGCAATGCTGTTACAGAATGGTATGATGCCGCAACAGGAGGAAATTTAATTGATACGGGCGCAATATTTCAAACACCTGTATTGAATGTTACCACAGAATATTTTGCACAGTTGCGCGAAGTTTATAACGCGCAAACTTTTTACAGCGCACCTACTAATCACAGCGGCACAAGCCAATACAGCGGCACGCAATACAACG
>CAYSGX010000426.1:0-544 GCA_964430605.1 uncultured Chitinophagaceae bacterium | reverse complement strand
TCTGTTATCTTCGATGCCTATCAATCTTTTTTGCTGAAATCGGTAAAAGTATATGCCGATATTGAAGCAGTGAGAATTATTGAATTGCGCGATAAGTTTGATAATGTGCTGCAATCTTTCAGTGTAAATATCAGACCGGGAATAAGTAGAATAAATTTAAACTTTGAAGTACCTGCCGATACCGATTTACGATTGGGAACTAATACCAATAATAATCTGCAATTGTTTGGCTTTGAAAGCCCTCAACTGAAACGCACCGGCTTGGGTGTAAATTATCCTTATACAATACCCAATGTATTGTCTATGAAAGATTCGCCTACCGGCAGTTCTTTCTACTATTACTTCTACGATTGGGAAGTGTATACCGAAGCGGCTTGTGTATCGCCAAGGGTACAGGTTACTGCTTTGTTTGATAATCTTCCCGTTGTATCAATTGCTGCTTTAGATACTTTATATGAATTAAACTCAGGCATTGTAAACTTAACGGGGATTCCTGCGGGCGGCACATTTTCCGGCACCGGTGTCTCGGGCAATACGTTTAATC
>CAYSGX010000425.1:0-3088 GCA_964430605.1 uncultured Chitinophagaceae bacterium | reverse complement strand
GATGGTAGATTTTCCCGACCCTGTTGCACCCACAATAGCCAGCGTTTGCCCTGCCTTCACTTCAAAAGAAATATCTTTCAGCACATAATCCTGATTGATATAAGCAAACCAAACATTCTGAAAAGAAACATTGCCTTTCATTTTGCCATCGGTTAGGGTGCCGTTGTTTTCTGTTTTATTATCGCTGTCTAAAACTTTAAAAACTCTTTCGGCTGCCACCATGCCCATTTGCAGGGTATTAAACTTATCGGCCAGAAAACGCAACGGGCGAAACAACATGTTGAGGTATAAAATAAAGGCTATCAAAATACCCAGCGATGCTTCGAGCTTAATAACCAAATTAGCGCCATACCACACCATTAAACCGGTGGCAAAAGCCAATATTACTTCTACCACCGGAAAGAAAACCGAATAGTAAAAAATAGAATCTATATGCGCTTTTTTATGGTCTTCGTTGATGGCTATAAACTTTTTCATTTCCTGCTCTTCGGCATTAAAAATCTGTATAATGCGCATGCCTGTAATATGCTCTTGCAAAAAAGCATTCAGCTTGGCTACCTGATTTCTTACGCGGGTAAACGATTCGTTTATTTTTTCTTTGAAAACGTAAGTGCTGTATATAATCAGCGGAAACGTTGCCAGACTTACCAGTGTCAGCCTCCAATCGGTGTACGCCATAATGATGATGATGGTGATGATAGTAAGCAAATCGGCAATGATGGTAATAATGCCTTCTGAAAAAACATCGTTGATGGTTTCTACATCGTTGATGGTGCGGGTGGTAATGGTGCCGATGGGCGTTTGGTCAAAAAATTTCAGCCTGAGTTGTATGATGTGCTTAAACACATGGGTTCTTAATTGCTTTATCACCGATTGCCCCAGCCAGCCTGTAATAAAGCTGAAATAATAACGCAAAAATGTTTCACCAATTAACACCACCACCAAAATGATTGACATATTGATGAGCCCCTGCATATCGAGATTCATAATATCTCTGTCTACCGTAACCTGAATCAGATAAGGGCGCACAGGCGCTATAACCGCCAAAACAATGGCCAGCGAAAGCGCTATAATAAACTGCTTTCTGAATGGCGCAGCCAAGCCTATAATGCGCTTCATCAGTTGCCAGTCGAATATTTGTTGTTTTTGTTCCAAAGGAGGGTTGGTTCAACGATGCTTTTTATCCATATCGAACATTAGTGTTCAACACATTTCAAATGTACAAAAAGGGTTTTTGTTGTTATACAATAGCAATCGTTATCAGCGAGCGGCAAATTTTGTTTTCAAATAATTATCGGGGGTCATAACAGATAAGCTGCTGTTCTTATAGTCTTTTATATTCCGCGTGATAATTACATCTATTATTTTACTTTGTTCTGCCGAATAGTTTTGTAAAGCATCTTCAAAATCTCTGAATTCAGAGTTTAACGCCTGCAAAATTGATTTTTTGTCAACAGTCAATATCTCAATAAACGAAATCAGCAATCTTAATTTTTCAATAACTTTTTCGTGTTTGGCTGTTTGGCGCAATAAATAATATGTATTGCTTATAATGACAGGCGTAACATATCCTTTAAGGTTTTTGCTTTCACAAAGAGACAAAATCTTTGAAGCGTTTTCGGAAAAGGGCGCTCTGTCGAAAAAGAAGTCAAGAATTATATCTGTATCAATCAAAACGTGCTTCACCAGTTACAGATATTTTTCAATTAGCCTGTTGGTCATCTCTTTTTTATAATCAAAGTTTTCAGGCATATTAAATGAGCCTTTCAATGATTTTACAATGGGGGTAATTTCAATATCTTGCTGCTCGGGAATTTCTTTGGCAACAACTTTCAGATAGTTTTCGATAATATCAGATAAGCTGCGATTTTTACCTTTTGCATATTTTTTTGCTTTCTCAATAACAGATTCCTCTATGGTTAAAGTGAGCTTGACATTCATAACGCGGTTCTTTTTTAATCAATTTACACGTGTAAATTTAGAAAAAATTGTTGTGTGAAGATGCCAAAAACGGCTTGGTAATCGGGTGGTATCAGAATTTTATACATCAGCCCCGTTATGGTAATGACTGTGCTTGTTGCACAACTTAACCGAGGGTGAAAACTTCAAAATATACGCTTCCACAATTGATATTTGGCTTCAAGAACAAATTGAAATTTATTTACTCGATTCTGAGGGGTTATAAATCTACTTTTTACTACTCCTATCTTTCATTTCTTAGTTGTACAACAGCTACCCTTGTTATGGGCTGGTTTTCTGTCCGACTGTCTTGTGGACAGTCAGACGAAAACCAACAACAATTATAACTTAGTTTTTGCTTGTTCAAGAAGTCCCAACAAAGTAGGAAAATCGTCTTTACCTAAAAACACATACGAGTCCTTGTCATACTTTTCAAGTTTCAAGTATGTTGACCAACTTCCCTTACTCCAAAAACAGCCTGCATCAAAACCTCCACGACTTTTAAAAGAAACTTCGGTATAATTAGTCGCTGTTGATGGAAAGATTTTCTCTTGAATAATTTTGATTGATTTTATTAAGCCATCAACTTCGTCTGCGTCCAACACTGCTGCTTTTGTGTTAGATGAGTATTTTCCAACGCTTTCATACTCAAATTTCAAAGCACTTTGTTTTGTGTTAGTAATTAAGTCAGTGAAATAAATTACCGAAATTTTTGCACCTTTTACTGAACCAATTTCTACAAATTCCTTTTGAATTAAAGCTCCTGCTTTTGCAGAAAATTTCTCTGCGTTACTCAATTCTTGTTCTTTTGTTTGAGCAAAAGTTACTGTCGTTGCTAACAGGAAAATTCCTGTTGCTAAAATTGCTTTTGTAATCTTCATTTTTATTTATTTTTTAGTCCTACTCGTATGGCTTTTCGGTGTCGCCTCGTTTTTGAAATGGTTACTGAACTCCATTTTTTAGAATAAAAAATTATTGTCAGTCGGAAATGACTGTCAGGAAGTGTCTGTTAGAAATGTTGGCGGCTCTCTTGTCTGCCGCTTGCCATTGTGGTGTGTCGTCCTAAACTTGCCCATACGATGTTGTGCGTTCGTGCTTTTTTCGTATACTTTCTTTCAAACCTATTGTG
>CAYSGX010000424.1:343-3093 GCA_964430605.1 uncultured Chitinophagaceae bacterium | reverse complement strand
CCTGCAATTAGCTTTTACAAAAAATTGCAAGTGGAATTTGATGCCGCATGGATTCAATGTAAACTGAACAAAGAACAAATAAATAATTACATAAAATGAAAGTATTCAAATTTGGCGGAGCATCGGTAAAAGACGCGGCAGCTATCAGAAATGTATGTGATATTATTACTACTTACCAAAATGAAAAATTGCTGATAGTAATTTCCGCAATGGGTAAAACTACCAATGCGCTGGAAGAGGTAATTGCCGCTTTTCACGAAAAGCGCGATGATATTGCCAAAGAAAAAATTAAAAGCATTGAAGCCACTCACATGGCAACGGTAAACGATTTGTTTACCGACAAAAATCATGTGATATACAAAGAGTTGCAGGATTTATTTCGCGAGCTGCATGATATTCCTTTATTCACCCGTACTGATGTTTACAATTTCCTGTACGACCAGGTGATTTGTTTCGGTGAATTATTATCTACCAAAATTGTAGCACATTATCTTTCCGCAACAAATATTAACACCTATTGGCTTGATTCGAGAAATGTAATTAAAACCGACAAGACGTTCCGCGAAGGAAAAATTGTGTGGGATATTACCAACAATTTAATAGCCGAAACCGTTAAAAGCCGCTTGTTAGACCAAGTAGTAGTTGCTCCCGGCTTTATTGGCAGCACATTGAGCAACCACACTACTTCTTTAGGCAGGGAAGGATCTGATTTTACCGCTGCTATTTTTGCCGCTGCCATTGATGCTGAAGAACTGGTAATTTGGAAAGATGTTCCGGGAGTATTAAACTGCGACCCGAAACAATTTAGCGATGCGGTATTGCTGGAGCAAATCAACTACCACGAAGCGGTAGAAATGACTTACTATGGCGCGCAGGTTATTCACCCTAAAACCATCAAGCCTATTCAGAATAAAACCATTCCGTTGCGGGTACGCTCTTTTATTAACAAAGACCGGCAAGGCACTATTATCAATACAAAACCATTGCCCGCCAATATGCCTCCGGTAATTGTTTTTAAACGCGACCAGGTGCTGCTGGAACTTTCTACCAGAGATTTTTCTTTTATGGCCGAAGAAGTGTTGGTTACAGTATATGAAATTTTTTCGCGTTCAGCTTTCAGAATTAATTTGGCGCAACACGCAGCCATTAGCCTTTCGGCTGTGGTAGATGCCAATAACAAACAAAAGCTGGAAGAACTGCTCACAGCCTTAGACACCTCATTTAATACCACTACTGATTATAATGTAGAATTGCTTACCATTCGCCATTACAATAAAGAAGTAATTGAAAAATTGACTTCAGGCAGGAAAATATTGATTGAAGAAAGAAATAAAGACACGGTTCAGTTTTTATTGGAAGTGCAGTAAAAAAAGTAAAAGTTTTATAAGTGCAGTTTAAAACTTACTACAACTGCAATATTACTTACAACTAAACACTAACAACTTTAATCAATGTAATACAGCCTGTTTCCTTAATTGTCTGTATTTTTGCACACGTTTTATCGTAAAATTATTTATATCATCATAAAAACTTTTTTACATCATGGCATTCGATATTGAAATGATTAAGAAGGTATATGCCAATTTCCCTTCCCGTGTTGCTAAAGCGCGTGAAGTAGTAGGCAGGCCTTTAACCCTTTCAGAAAAAATTTTATACACACACCTTTGGGATGGCGAGGCGACTGCCGCTTATGAAAGAGGCAAGTCTTATGTAGATTTCGCACCCGACAGAGTAGCCATGCAGGATGCTACTGCGCAAATGGCGTTATTGCAATTTATGCAGGCAGGCAGATCTAAAGCTGCCGTGCCTTCTACCGTGCATTGCGACCACTTGATTACCGCTAAAACAGGCGCTGCTGAAGATTTAGATTTTGCCAATAAAGAAAGTAAAGAGGTTTACGATTTCTTAGCTTCAGTTTCTAATAAATATGGTATTGGTTTTTGGAAACCCGGTGCAGGTATTATTCACCAGGTGGTTTTAGAAAATTATGCTTTCCCCGGTGGTATGATGATTGGTACCGATTCTCACACGGTAAATGCAGGTGGATTAGGCATGTTGGCTATTGGTGTAGGTGGCGCTGATGCTTGTGATGTTATGGCAGGCTTGCCGTGGGAACTGAAATTTCCTAAACTGATTGGCGTGAAGCTAACCGGAAAACTAAACGGTTGGGCTGCGCCTAAAGATGTTATTTTAAAAGTAGCCGGAATATTAACCGTTAAAGGCGGAACAGGCGCTGTTGTGGAATATTTTGGCGAAGGAGCCACTGCAATGAGTTGTACAGGTAAAGGCACTATTTGTAATATGGGCGCTGAAATAGGCGCTACTACTTCTACTTTCGGCTATGACGAAAGCATGAGCCGCTACTTAGCTTCTACAGGCAGAGCCGATGTGGCAGCTTTGGCCGATGGCATTAAAGAACACCTAACTGCCGATGCTGAGGTATATGCTAATCCTGAAAAATATTTCGATGAACTAATTGAAATTAACCTTACTGAATTAGAGCCACACTTGAATGGCCCTTTCACTCCCGATTTGGCAACGCCTATTTCTAAAATGAAAGAAGCAGCCGCTCAAAACGGCTGGCCGACTAAAGTAGAAGTGGGTTTAATTGTTAGCTGTACCAATTCTTCTTACGAAGATATTTCCCGTGCTGTTTCTTTAGCGAAACAAGTAGCTGAAAAGAATCTGAAAACTAAAGCTGAATTTACCATTACTCCGGGTTCGGAGCAAGTGCGCTACACTATTGAAAG
>CAYSGX010000424.1:0-333 GCA_964430605.1 uncultured Chitinophagaceae bacterium | reverse complement strand
TGGTTTCTTAGAAACTTTCGATAAAATTGGCGCTACCGTATTTGCCAATGCTTGCGGGCCATGTATTGGTATGTGGGCAAGAGTGGGCGCTGAAAAAGCTGAAAAGAATACGATTGTGCACTTTTTCAACAGAAACTTTGCTAAACGTGCCGATGGCAACCCCAATACTTATGCTTTTGTGGCTTCGCCTGAAATAACCACTGCATTGGCTATTGCCGGAGATTTAACTTTTAACCCATTAACCGATACCTTAACTAACGAAAATGGTGATCAGGTAAAACTCGACCCACCAACCGGAAACGAATTGCCTCCGAAAGGTTTTGCTGTTGAAGA
>CAYSGX010000423.1:0-3096 GCA_964430605.1 uncultured Chitinophagaceae bacterium | reverse complement strand
CCTTGCCCTGAATGAAAAACATTGCCGCTCTTTTCAGCATACAAGGCATAGGGTACGGAAACCAATTGTTGCGTACCCATATCGTCATAGTTGCTGCCTCCGTTAATATCTGCCTGAATATTCAGGTAATATTCATGTTGCCCCCAATTGATGTCTGCAAAATTGCCAACAGGAAACTGCCCTCTGCCGATTTGGAAGTTGACTAATCCGAAATCGTTAGTGTTTTGCTTAAACGATTCCTGATAAACAGGTGTGCCGTTAATACTGCCTTCCAGAATTTTGACAAGGAAACCAATGTTTTGGTTGGGCATTGCAACGCCCTGCGGGTTTCTTACAATGGTTTGGTAATTGATGGCATGGGGTGATTGTGCAAACAATCCGCAAGCCGCTAACAAAACTGTCAGCATCATAATTGATGTTTTTCTCATAATTTATTGTTTTTGTTTTGCCCCAAGGTTCAAACAGGCGGGTTTATAAAATAAAACAGGCGTGAACCTTATGCTTCGTATCCAATCTACGAGAGGCATCGGAAAACGCCTTTGAGAAATTGAAACTAACACAAAGCCACGCCCTTTCGGGCGCGTCTTGCATAGATTTCCTTCTCAATTAAATTTTCCGATTTTCTCGTAAGGAAAAACTACAGCAACGCTGCTATATTTTTATGTTTTCGATTTTGCTTATGCCATTAAATTTCTGTTTTCATGTTTAGCAAATATACTTTTTATTCCATAGAAGGAAGGCAACTTTTGGAAGGTGTATATGTTTAGCGTGTCAGCTTTCGTAAAAAAAAGGCTGCTCCACATATTCCGCAGGGCATGTCGGGCAAATCTTTATTTTCGATACACCGAATAAAATTCTTCTACGAAACTGTTATCTACCACCGGTTCGAAAATTTTTGCCCAAACACCACCATTAATGCTCAGGTATTCATAATCCCAGCGGTCGGCATATTTCTGAATCAAAGCTAAGTTCCAGGGCAAATCTATATTGCTGCATAAGCCGTGGGTCGAGTTAAATTCCCAACGGTCTTGATATTTTTCAATAAGCTGTTCGCTCCACGGCAAGGCATAGTTGCTGCTTAAACCCATTTCACCCCATTCCCACTCGTTTTCAAATTCGGCTATCAGCTTTTCGCTCCACGGCAAACCTAAATTGCGGCTCAATGCTTCCCAGTTAAATTCGGTTTGATTTTTCTTTATAAACAGCTCATCCCAGATAAATGATGCGTTGCCACTCAAAAACCATAAATCAATATTGTTGATGTATTTGTTCTGTAGCTCTTTGCTCCACGGCAAACCCGCATTGCCCGAAATACCTGTCCACTCAAATTTTTCAAAATGCTTTTCTATAAAACTGATACTCCACGGCAACCCTTCGTTTGAGCTTAATGTTTCCCATTTTAAGTAAGGCTCAAATTTTTCAATCAACGCCTCGTTCCACGGAATAAATTCATTCATGCTGATAAATTCCCAGTTCCAGTTGTCTTTAAATTTTTCAAGTAAGGCTTCATTCCACGGCAAGCCGGCATTATAACTCAATTGATCCCAACTCCAGCCATCAATGTATTCCTGTAGCAATTCCTCGTTCCATGGCAATTTTTGGTTCATGCTCAGCGATACTCTGTTCCACAGGGTAATATGTTGTTCCAAAAGCGCTGTTGACCAGGGCAAATTGGTGTTGCTGCTTAAAGCCATCCAGTTAAGTTGATTTTTATAGGTTTCTATAAACTCACTGTTCCACTGAAAAAACCTGTTGTAACTCAATTGTGTCCAGTCTATTTTTTCCGGGTTGTCGCTAATTTGTTCCGCATTAAAATTATAATGGCGGGAGATTAAACTGTTGAAAAACGAAGGGTTTTCAATGGCAAATTGCAACAATGCCTTTTTGTCGGTAGTGGTGTTGGTTGGTTGTGTATTCAATTCAAAAATATTTTCAACAAAAATAACTGAATACACTTAGCTAAAATAACGCATTAATGGTTTAGCTAATAGTAGCGATTTTCAGAAAAACAGGCCAGCTTATAGTTCTTGTTTCATCGGCATTTCCCCATGTATATAACAGTTCGTCATAAATTAAGGATATAGCGTTATTATGGTTTTGCTGCATGTATAGCTGGGTTGCCGACCAGGTAGATAAGTACCCTGTCAGCTCATGCAGGTTTATTTGCTTAACCATAGTAAATACAGGTGCTTCAATAGGCTTGAAAGGCAATTGAATATCCTTATAACCTTGCTCTACAATGGCTCTTTCAGCCGGCCAATAGCCTTGCAAAATGTCTTTGTAAAGTTTCAACACAATATTGTCAATGTCCACAGAAATAGAATGATTGGCATAACCCCAAACGGCAAGCACCGCATTAGGCTTGGCAACTCTTTTGGCTTCGGCATAAAAAGCGGGTAAATTAAACCAGTGCGCGGCTTGTGCTACGGTAATTAAATCAATACTATTATCGGGCAACCTACTGTTTTCAGCGGTGGCAACGCTGTATTCAATATTGGGTTTTGTTTCGGCAGCTTCAATTTGCTTGCTGCTGGCATCGGTAGCAATTACTCTTTTAAAGTTTGGGCTAAGCATAGTGGCTACTTGTCCGTTTCCGGTAGCACAATCCCATGCGGTGTTTTTTTCAGCACATTGAGATACTATAAAGGCTATCATTTCCTGTGGGTAATCGGGCCTGAACTTTCTGTAATCAACCGACTGGGTGGAGAAATAATCTTTGAAATTCATTTTCAGTATATCTTTTACACAACTAAGATGCGAAGTTCTGTCATAATAAATAAGGCTTTGTGCCATTTTTTCAAGCCTTTATGTCAAAAATGTAGTAATAAAGCCTGTGGCACAGTAAATGCTTAGGGTGTGCATCTTAAATTTTCATTTAACAAACTCAAAAAAATAAAAACTATGGCAAAAAAACTTTCAGTAAAACCACTCGCTGACAGAGTGATTGTTCAGGCTGACGCTGCTGAAACCACTACCAAAAGTGGAATTATTATTCCTGACACCGCTAAAGAAAAACCACAGCGCGGCACTGTTTTAGCAATTGGCACAGGTAAAAAAGACGAGCCTTTAACCGTTAAAGTTGGCGACAAAGTGCTT
>CAYSGX010000422.1:1653-3100 GCA_964430605.1 uncultured Chitinophagaceae bacterium | reverse complement strand
TGTGGCAACCTTTATATATGCAGGCTTCCATTACATGCCAAATATTCAATACGCCTTGTTTGGTTGCCATTTCGGTGCGCCATGCCTGTTCATTTTTCATTACCAGTTGCGCGATGCTTACCCGCGCCAGCATACAGTTTTGAAGCAAATCATCGGCATCGTTTATTTCGTATGGCAGGTTTTTTTTTGCTGAAGCGGAAATGGTTTCGCCTTCTTTTACGATAAACCCGCCACCCACCGAGTAGTAGGTACTTTCGAGCAATAAGGTATCTTCTTTAAAAGCCTGAAAAGTTAAAGCATTGGGATGGTAGGGCAGGCTTTCGTTTTTCAGAAAAACAATATCACCGGCAAAACTGAAAGCAATAGCATTGGTATTATTAAGCGATAAAGAACCATCGTCTTTTATAGCGGCAATTTTGTTGTTAAGTGTAGTGGTATCGAAAGTTACGGGGTCTTCGCCACACAGCCCCATAAGGGTAGCGATATCGGTGCCGTGGCCTTTGCCGGTTTTGGCTAACGAGCCATACAGCAGCACTTTTGCCGTGGTTACTTCATGCAGTATTTTTTGTTGCTGCAAGCTGTCAATAAATTGTAAAGCGGCACGCCACGGGCCCAGCGTGTGTGAACTGGAAGGCCCTACGCCTATCTTAAAAATATCAAATACACTTAAAGATTCTGAAGGCATTATACAGGGGTTGATTGTGGCTGAAAGTTAGTGATTATTGATTTCAGAAATAAACTTTAAAGGCTGTTTAAAATTAGCTTTTTCAAAATTTGCTGCCGTTGGCTAAAGCCTAACGGCAAAATTTATAAAGGTTGATATGTAAATTGTTCCCGATAATCCCAATAGCTATTCTATCGTATGGACACAAATACCATAAGGTAAAATATTTAACCACAATAGAAACATAGATTTGGTATAATGTACAATTTACTGCTATTGTTTTTTTTGCTTGCAAAACTATGATTGCCTGATGCCTGTTTTAAGCAAAACAGAGTCCCGGCAAGCGGGATACAATAGCAGGCTCAGACCTTAATAGTAAAGTCAAAACTCTATGAAACGAAGACATAACAACTATGTTCCTATGGTTTATATAAAAAGGGGCAATATTACACTAACTGTCAATATCACCAAACCTTTCTTTGTATCTGCGCAGTTCGGCACGAACGCTTTCAAGTAGCTCTGTAAGCAGTTTTATTTTGTCTTCATAAAACTGCTTTATCTCGTCAGAACCTGTATTTATAATAACACTTCCGTTATTATTGCCTTTAACATTGTTGAAACTATGGAAGTATTTCTGACTATCAAAAGCAATAAGTTGTTCTGGGCTTATATCAAAAACTTTAGAAATGGCTTTTATTTTGGTAAAAGATATTTCAGTGTGTCCACTCTCAATTTTAGAATAAGCGGCTTGAGTAATGTCAAGTTCTTTAGCCACGTGTTCTT
>CAYSGX010000422.1:0-1643 GCA_964430605.1 uncultured Chitinophagaceae bacterium | reverse complement strand
TAGGTTTTTCAATTCCCTTATCTTTTTTATGTTTTCGTGCAACTCCATAACTGTAGGTTATAAATAACTATGTAAAGTTATAAAATAATACTTTATGAAGATGTTGGTTAGCTGCCATGTAAATAATTTTGAGGTAAATTGGCTTTAGTGAGTATTTAATAAATCCGTTATAAATTTACAATAAGGACAAGAGAGAGAAATGTTGAAATTAATTAAGCGTGGCTGGCATTTAGTTATAAGTGCAGGTGTACACGATGGTTTATCGTATAGAGAACAAAGAGAGGTTAATACCGTCAATACGGTTAACGTTTTTGTTTTATTAACTACCATTTCACTTTCTGTTCTCAATATTGCTACAGGCAAGTATGTTCCGGCTGCCGTAAATATTTCGATGGTTTTTTTAGCCTGTTTGCCATTGGTATATCTCAATACTCAAAGAAAATATAAACTCGCTGCGAGTATTTTTTTTATTCAGCTTACCATAGCAATTACTTTGGTTTCTATATTTTCCATACTTAATTATAGAAAAGTTTCCCCTGAGGCTTTATATGTCGCCAGTGGGTTGTTGGGGCTTTTTTTCTTCAATAGTATAATAAAATATCTTGCCTTTGCCATAACAGTACTTCTTTTTGTTCTCATAAAATTATTTAAGCTGAAGTATTGGCATGAGCGTACCAATGAAGACTTTGTGTTCGGGCTTATCAATTCCCTCACCACTTTTTTTATTGTATTTATTATTGCCATTTTATACCGGAGATTTTTTGACCAGTATGAAACAATTATTTCAAAAAAGAATAAAGATTTAGAACTGCTCAATGCCGAAAAAAATAAACTTTTTTCTATTGTAGCTCACGATTTAAGAGCTCCGCTGGGCAATCTTAACCAAACCCTTTCGCTGGCAGCCGGTGGCGCTTTAACCGATACTGAACTGAGTATGATTATGAAGAAGCTGTCGGAGAATGCTGTGTACACCGGAGAGATGCTTGATAATTTACTCAACTGGAGTAATACCCAGATGAAAGGCAAGAAAGTAATATCCGGGAAATTCAAAATTAATAATATTGTAAGCCCCATTATTAATCAATATCAATTGCTTGCCGAAGCCAAAAATATCGTTATCGAAAACAATATCGCGGATACTGTAGAAGTATTTGCCGATAAAAATATGATACAACTGGTAGTGAGAAACCTTATTTCTAATGCTATAAAATTCAGTCATCGCAACGGCTGCGTTCAACTAAATGCCGTTAATGAAAACAATAGGGTAGTAGTGAGCATTACCGATACCGGCATGGGCATGAGCCAAGAAGATATGGATGAAATATTTACCAATATCACCTTTACCCGTATGGGTACCGAAGGTGAGAAAGGTACAGGCTTAGGCCTGCCTATGTGTAAAGAGTTTGTTACCCAAAACAATGGCGCTATATGGATAGACAGCCAACAAGGCAAAGGCACTACGGTATCTTTCAGCCTGCCCTGCTAAATAATATCAGGCCTCTTTCATAAATGGTTTATAGTTGTTGGAAAAATCCCTAATCCGACATAGATGTCATCCTGAGCTTGTCGAAGGATATGGTGTTTATAATGTTTTCATGGTTCGACAGGCTCACCATGACAGACTTTCCCTATTGTTCGGAAGC
>CAYSGX010000421.1:0-3116 GCA_964430605.1 uncultured Chitinophagaceae bacterium | reverse complement strand
AGGGTTATTGCAGAGGTGAAGGGGCAATAAAGAAACAAACATCCAAAGGTGTAGGATAGCCATGCTACCCAAAACTGGACAAATTTTTCCTGAACCTTTATACCCATTCGCCAATAATGGAAATAAACCTTACAAACAATTCGGGCTTAAAGAGAATGGGGAAAACAAAGCCGAAAACAGCTCCCCAAAGGTGGGCATCGTGCCCGATATTATCAATATTTTGCTTTGCCATATAAGCCGAGTAAGCAAGATATAACGGCCCGAAAATAAAGGCGGGAATACCAATGGGAATAAAGATGAGATAAAGTTTATTAGTTGGTTCAAACAAAATAGAAGCAAACACTACTGCCGATACTGCTCCCGATGCGCCCAGGCTGGCATAGCGGTAGTTGTCGCGATGTTTTACAAACGAATAAGTTTCTGAAACAGGAATAGCCAATACATACAGCGTAATAAACAAGGCAGTGCCCGCAGGGAAAAATATTACCGAAAAATATTGCTCGGTAATGTAGTCAAACATCCACAGCACATACATATTCAGCAATAAATGTAGCCAGCCACCGTGAATAAAGCCACTCGTTAAAAAACGGTAAAATTGACTGTTGTCGCGGGCAATATTGTATGGCGTAAAAATGAAACGCTTGGTTAAATTTTCATTTTGGAAAGCGGCAATACTGATAAGGCAGGTAATAGCGATGATGATAATGGTTACAGACATTGACGTGTTTTTCTTTGCGCATAAAGTTCTGTGATATTTTACAAATACCGAAACAAAATAACCGTGTTTAAAGAAATCTCTCCAGCTTTTGATATTGATACATAATAATTCTGATTTCAAAAATTAATTAAGTATTTATTATAGTTAAAATGTATTTTTAATTTAATTTATTGTGCTTTTTTTGAAAATAAATTTTTTCATACTAAATTAGCGCACACTTAATATTAAGCCTTTTCACTTAAAAAGTAAAAATATCGAAACAATGTTACCCGCTTTCCCGTATTACACCTCTAATAATAATGCGTTGAATTATTTACCTCATAATTCAAATGCCATTGTTCAACACACTAAACCATTTGTTATGAATAACAATTCTTTTGCTTCGGCTAAGTATGCTTTATTGCTGGCAGCTTTCTTGTTCTTAGGTTTTGCTTGCGTTTTGGGGCAGGATACCAAACTCAAAGTGCCCGATGAATCTGTATCTGAATCGTCCTTTTTGTGGAAAAACGAACCCTTTGGCACATACGACCCTTCTAAAGAACTTCTCGAAAAACGTGATGCTTACTCTAAGCATTTCGCAAACGATAAAGGGAGTATTACCGCGCATATAGCTGCGGGTCCTATTCACTATGAAGAAAACGGAACGTGGAAAACAATTTTTCACACTATTGTACCATCGGGCAACGGCTTTGAAAACCTTACCAACAGCCACAAAACTTATTATCCTGCTGCCTCAACAGGCGCGATTAAAACTGTTTTGAAAAACGGTGCAACCCTGAAAGACATGCTTGGAATGCGCATGTACTATGAAGTAAACGGGCAGGCGGTGCAGGTGCAAAACATACAAAGCAAAGCAGGAAGCGTAAACTTTAACGAACTCATTTATGCAGATGCTTATGGCTCAGGCATAGACCTGAAATTTACCCAAAACTCCACCCAACGTAAAATGGATTATATTATCCAAAACAAAGCCGCTTTAGACCGCATACCTGCGGGAGCGCAATTTTTGGTGTTTGAAGAAATCGTTGAACTGCCCGCAGGATGGAAAGCTGAATTAAAAGATAATGTAATTTATTTGGCTGATGCTGCGGGGAGGGTGCAGGTGGTATATGAAAAGCCTGATATTTATGAGCAAAATCCCAAAAGAACAGAACGAAAAGAGGAGTTAAAAGAGAACAAAGGACAAGGCACTGGGGATGGAAGAACGGAAGAAGCCCCAAGAAATTTAGGAAATTATTCAATAACTCAAACAGCAACAACCCTTACAATATTAACCAAAACGCCTTTTTCTTGGTTGAATGATGAAGACAGGCAGTTTCCCGTAGTGATTGACCCTACAATGAATTGCTACCCTAACCTGACTAATCTACCTGCGGACGGTGGTCCAGACCAGTGGACGGGATTCATTGAAACTCAATTTGGGTGGACTTTCTCTCCCAATGCCACTACTGCTATTAATTCGAATACTATTTCGGCAAGGGGAGGTGATTTTTTATCTTTGGGAGCAGGCTACTTTTATGATTCTTGGTTTGGGGATTATATGTGTTGGGGTTATCATTCTTGGGCAAAATTCAATACCTCGGGTATTCCCGACAATGCCACAATCAACTCGGTAACCCTGTTCACCCGATGGGAAAATAGCTCGAATGTATCAGTAGCCGGTAATACGGTAGGTATTACTTTAAGGGATATAATGAACGATCCTGTATCCGCCACAAACGCTAACTTACTTACCGATATCAGGAGCGGAAATTCGTATGGCACTACCACCGCGCTAAATTTGTATAATACAACAGCTTTTGTAAGTACTGCTTTGGGAGGAAATGCTGCTAATGATTTACAAGCATTATTATCTTCAGACTGGTTTGGTGTCGGTTTACATACCTCTGCGGCACAATATATTGACGTGTGGATAAGATTGCATGGACGCTCACATGCCAACAAACCTTATATCACAGTAGATTACACCAGTTGCACTCCTCCTTCAATAACCTCTACAGCTACTGACGAATCATGTGCTGCTGCCAATAATGGCTCTATTACCAATGTAAATATCTCCGGAGGGTTATCAAAGGTTCGCTATATAAGAATCAAGCAAAACCTAACCGCAGGGCAAGACGGATGGCTTCATCCTGCGGAATTGAAAGCCTTTGAAATTTTTACGGGCAATGATGTGGCTTACCAAAAAAACGCAACGGCATCAGGAAATCCGTATAATAATGATCAGGCTTATAATGCATCCAAGCTGGTTGATGGTGTTATCGGCACTATTTATCATAGCGGTGCCCCCGGTGAAACAGAATGGATTGAAGTAGATTTAGGCGCTGAATACAGTTTGGATTATATTCAGATATGGAGTGGAAATTGTTGTTTAGCGCGCTTTGCTAATTTACAGTTG
>CAYSGX010000420.1:0-3123 GCA_964430605.1 uncultured Chitinophagaceae bacterium | reverse complement strand
GTAGTGGTTCAGGAAGTTTAAGTTCTAATTGAATAATTTTTTCTAAGTAATCATTCCCATCATATCCAAATTCTGTGTTTAGTATTTTGGTTATAACTTCTTTGTCATAAGTAATAATAAATGTGGTATTCTTAAAATCAGCAATTAATCTTATTATTTTTAGTGTTTCAATCAACTGCATTGGCAATAGCCTATCTAAATCATCAACTTGTATAAATAGCCGAGTATTTTTATTTTGAAGGCTTTGATTTATTTCCTTTTTTATCTCTTCAATATCCCATTTTGAGAAACTTGACAAAAACTTTTTTACGGGTGCGATTATTTTTCCTGCATTCGGGAATTTCGCATTTAGAGGAATTTCTAAAATGTCTAAATACTCTACAAATTTTTCAATTCCTTTTTTTAACTCAGAATTATGTTTGTCTGCTTCTTTATACATCAACTTTAGCAAAGAAATTAGTAATGATTTATAGTCATCAAACAGCCAAGGGTTGAACTGTATCACAATAATTTCAGACTCAACATCTTTTTTGTTTTCCTTGCTATCAAGCTCATCTTTTAAATAAGACAAAAAGTTTGTTTTTCCTGAACCCCATTCTCCTTCAATTCCAAGTACAAAAGAATCGTGTCCATTAGAAAAAGAATTTAAAAGCATTTCAGCTACTTCTTTTGCCAAAGGCTTTCTTCTAAGTTTATCTTCAGTTGATATTCCATCTGTAAGGACTGCACCTTTCTTAGTCATAAATCAAAATTTGAGAAAACCAATATACATACAAAATCTTCTCTATAGTGAGGATTTAGGAGGGGCTTCTTTAATACTCAAACAAAGTATTCACGCTACCCGGAGGAATTTTGCCCAAGTGCTTGTAAGCCAAATCAGTAGCTTCTCTGCCACGCGGAGTGCGTTTCAGGTAGCCCTCTTTTATCAGGTAAGGTTCATACACTTCTTCTATGGTGCCGCCTTCTTCACCCACAGCAGTAGCAATGGTATTAATACCCACAGGGCCGCCATTAAATTTCTCAATAATGGCTTGCAATATGCGGTTGTCCATTTCATCAAGCCCGTGCTCATCTACGTTCAGCGCGTTGAGGCCAAACTTGGCAATATCCATATCAATAGTGCCGTTGCCCTTTATTTGCGCGAAGTCGCGAATACGTTTCAGCAGTAAGTTCGCGATACGGGGTGTGCCACGGCTTCTTCGGGCTATTTCAAAAGCGGCATCGGGAATAATTTTGGTATTCAGAATTTTTGATGAGCGTTCAATAATACCTGCCAGCGTTTTGGCATCGTAATATTCCATGCGCGAGGTAATGCCAAAGCGCGAGCGCAGCGGTGAAGTCAACAAGCCCGAGCGGGTGGTAGCGCCTACCAGCGTAAACGGGTTTACTTTCAGTTGAATAGAGCGTGCACTGGGGCCGCTGTCTATCATAATATCTATGCGGAAATCTTCCATTGCCGAGTAGAGATATTCTTCAATAACAGGGCTAAGGCGGTGAATCTCATCAATAAACAATACATCTCTGGCTTCTAAACCCGTAAGCAACCCTGCCAGGTCTCCCGGCTTTTCGAGCACAGGGCCCGAAGTAATTTTTATGTTCACACCCAGTTCCTGAGCGATAATTAACGATAAAGTAGTCTTGCCCAATCCCGGTGGGCCGTGCAGCAATACATGGTCGAGCGACTCTTCGCGCTGATTGGCTGCCTGAATAAATATTTTCAGGTTTTCTAAAATCTTATCCTGTCCGCTGAAATCATTAAACCGTTGCGGGCGCAAAACGTTTTCCATTTCGCGGTCGGCATTGGTAAAATGGTCTTCCGAAGGGTCGGTAGTAGCTTCTCTCATTAGTGCCAAAGGTAATTAATAGTCGATAGTGTATAGTCCATAGTCGGTAGAAAATTTTGGTAGTCCGTAGTTAATAGTCCACAGACCATAGACCATAGACGGGCTGCTGCTCACGCATCATCCGTGAATGCTCCAAAATGCCCCGTGAGGGTTCACGCACCGTCCGTGAGCGCTCCAAAATGTTCCGTGAGAGCTCACGCACCGTCCGTGAGTGCTCCAAAATGCCCCGTGAGGGTTCACGTAACTTCCGTGAGTACTTCAAAATGTTCCGTGAGGGTTCACGCAACTTCCGTGAGTGCTCCAAAATGCCCCGTGAGGGTTCACGTAACTTCCGTGAGTGCTCCAAAATGTTCCGTGAGGATTCACGTATCGTTTGTGAGAGGGCAGCGGCCTTTTTTCAGCATAGAAGATTATTATTTAACAGGTAGCCTCAATCATAGCCTGCATTAGGCGGTATTAATCTTGTTGGGTCATTAATACTTTATCTATTCTGTTATTGTCCATATCAATAATTTCAAACTCAAAGCCATTATGCGTTATTTTATTGCCTGCCCGCGGCATGGTTTTCAGTTTATCGAGCATAAACCCCGAAATAGTGGTGTATTGCGAAATGTTGTTTTCAATAACCTCATTTTGAAAATATTGATTGATTTCAAAAATAAGGGTGCGGCCATCTATCAAATAAGAATCATCTGCGCGCTTAACAATGCTTGGGCCGTCAGTTTCATCTTCATCGGGCAAATCGCCAACTATCGCTTCTGTTAAATCGTGAAGGGTAACAATGCCTTTGGTGGCGCCAAATTCATCAATTACAACGCCAATGTATTGTTTTCTGGTTTTAAATAAATTAAGAATTTTGAAAGCAGGGGTGTTTTGAACAATGAATATGGGTGGCTGAATAATTTGTTGCAGCTTAAAGTTTTCCTGGGCGTAATATCCCAAAAATTCTTTGATGGTAATAACCCCTAAAACATTATCAATAGAGCCATCGCCAACCACAAATTTTGAGTGCACACTTTCTTTAATTTCACGGTGTATATCTTCAATGCTGTCGTTAATGTTTATCCATTCCACCTCGGTACTGTGAGTCATTAATGATTTGGCAGTCTGGTCGGTAAAAGAAAATAAATTATGATGCACCTCGCTTTCTTCTTTTTCCAGAATGCCTTGTATGCGCGCGTTTTTCAGCATAAAGCGCAATTCATCTTCGCTTATTTTGTCGCTTTCATTGTCTTTAACTCTGAATACTTTTAAAATTGCAGCGGTTGAAACCGATAGG
>CAYSGX010000419.1:2435-3127 GCA_964430605.1 uncultured Chitinophagaceae bacterium | reverse complement strand
TAGGCGAGTGTGATAGCGAAGGGGGCAGGGGGATGAAATATGTATATTGTGAGAAGTAACAACAAGATTCAAACAACATAAAGAAAATGATACCAGATTTTCAGACAATAATGCTACCATTCATGCAGCATATTGCAGATGGCGAAGAACATTCAACAACAGAAACTCACGACACATTGGCTCAACAATTCCGACTGACTGATGAAGAAGTAAATCAATATTTGCCAAGCGGTAATCAAAAGATTTTTTATAATAGGGTATTTTGGGCTAAAGCACACCTAAAAATGGCAGGACTTATAGAAAATACGAAACGAGCGCATTTCAAAATAACTGACAGGGGTAAACAAGTATTGGCAAGTAACACGACCGAAATAAATTTAAAATTTTTAAAACAATTTCCTGATTATTTGGAAAATGTAGGCAGAACGAAATCAGAGGATAAACTAACAGATACTGCAAATGACAATGAAAGTGAGCAAATCGCAACGCCCGAAGAAATTTTAGAAAGAAATTATTTAAAAATCCGTAAAAATCTTGCGCTTGAAATTCTTTCAAAAGTAAAGTCTGGCAGTCCGGCATTTTTTGAAAACCTTGTAGTGGAATTGTTGGTGAAAATGGGATATGGAGGAACGATTAAAGAAGCGGGAAAATCAATCGGACGTTCAGGTGATGAAGGAATTGATGGAATAATT
>CAYSGX010000419.1:0-2425 GCA_964430605.1 uncultured Chitinophagaceae bacterium | reverse complement strand
CTTGATGTAATTTACATACAGGCGAAACGGTGGGAAAATGTTGTAGGGCGACCGGAAATCCAAAAATTTGTTGGCGCTTTAGCAGGACAGGGAGCAAAGAAAGGAGTGTTTATTTACTACTTCCCGTTTCACTAATGATGCAAGAGAGTACCAGCCGAAGAATGAAACAAAAATTGTTCTTATAGACGGAGAACAACTTGCCGATTTAATGATAGACTTTAATCTGGCAGTTACTACTACTCATACATTTACAATTAAGCGTATTGATAATGATTATTTTGGCGAAGAATAAACAATGTAAAGAAACAAGAAAATAAAAATCAACAACCATGAACACAAATCATAAATCCGAAATCCAAAACCATAAATTCAGCAAAGAAGAGTATCTCAACATGGAACTCCTGCGTTTCACCACTGCGGGCAGTGTGGACGATGGAAAATCAACCTTAATCGGCAGGTTGCTCTATGATTCAAAATCTATTTTTGAAGACCAGTATGAAGCTATCAGAGCCACTTCTGAAAAACGTGGTGAAGAATATGTAAATCTTGCGCTGCTCACTGACGGCTTAAAGGCAGAGCGCGAGCAGGGCATTACCATTGACGTGGCGTATCGCTATTTCAGCACGCCCAAGAGAAAATTCATTATTGCCGATACGCCCGGGCATATTCAATACACCCGCAACATGGTAACAGGCGCGTCAACCGCCAATCTTGCCATTGTGCTGGTTGATGCCCGCAATGGTATGGTGGAGCAAACAAGCAGGCATTTGTTTATCGCTTCGCTGTTGCAGATTCCGCATATTGTGGTGTGCGTAAACAAAATGGATTTGGTAGATTTCAGCAAAGAGCAGTTTGAAAAAATCCGTCAGCAAATCACCGCTTTTGCAGGCAAGTTAGACACAAAAGATATTCGCTTCATTCCAATTAGCGCACTGAAAGGCGACAACGTGGTAGAGCGCAGCAAAAATACCGATTGGTATGACGGACCAACATTAATGTATCTGCTTGAAACCATTCACATCGCCAGCGACCACAATCATATTGACTGCCGTTTTCCTGTGCAGTATGTCATTCGTCCGCAAAGCACCGAGTATCACGATTATCGCGGCTATGCTGGGCGCATTGCAGGCGGTGTTTTCAAAAAAGGCGATAAGGTAATGGCACTGCCTTCGGGTTTTACTTCCACCATAAAATCTATTGACACGCACGATGGCGAACTGGAAGAAGCATTTTCGCCCCACAGCATTACCATTCAGTTGGAAGATGATATTGATATTTCTCGCGGAGATATGCTGGTGCGCGAAAATAATGTGCCTACCATTTCGCAGGATTTGGATATAATGCTCTGCTGGCTCAACGAAAAGCCGTTGCAACTGAATGGCAAATATGCGTTGAAACATACCACCAAAGAAATCCGCTGTGTGGTGAAAGATATTAAATACAAAGTGAACATCAACACGCTGCACCGCGATGAAGAAGATAAGCATATAAAGATGAACGACATCGGCAGAATTTCCATTCGCACTACATCGCCTTTGTTTTTTGATGCTTACAGAAAAAACCGCAACACAGGCAGCTTAATATTGATTGACGAAGGAACAAATGAAACAGTAGGAGCAGGGATGATTATTTAGTTTATCTGAAAATTTGTAAATTCCTATATGGATATTGTGTTCTATTTTACCAAACACGCTCTTGAAGAAATCAATAATGATGATTTGGATATAGAAGAAATCAAGAGAATTTCAGTGTTTGGAGAAGTGATAAGAACTTATCCTGAAGATAAAAAAGGTGAGTCAAAACTTATTTTAGGATGGTCTGAATTGAATTATAAATATCCAATTCATGTTGTTTGTTCTTTACAAAATTCAACAATGCATATTATAACAGCATACAAACCAAATCCTGACATTTGGAACAGTGATTTTAAAACTAAAAAAAGCTAAATTATGAACTGTAGTATTTGTAGAAACGGCATCTGTGGAAATGGCTTTACAGAGGAGTTATTTAATAAAAATGGTAAACTCATTATTCTGAAAAATTTACCGGCATTAATTTGTGATAATTGCGGAGCTAAGTTTTTTGATGAAACTACTTCTAAATTGATATTATCTAAACTGAAAGAATTAAAAGACCACGATTCAGAATTAGAAATTGTGAATTTAAAAGCAGCCTGATTTTTTGAAAACAAGTATTCCTCCAAAACTTTTTTTACCAAAACCAATATTTTTCTTGACAATTTAGGTTTAAGTGCATACATTTGCCTCACTTATGAAAAACATGACCATCCAAATGTGTTGTTGCTGTTGTTGCGAAACTCGCAGTGCGGGATGGTTGTCTGTTATCTGAAGTGTTTTAAGCAAAACAGGTAAATAAAATAAAAGATAAACCCTCCGCCACAAACGGGGGGTTTTTTCATTTTATA
>CAYSGX010000418.1:0-3128 GCA_964430605.1 uncultured Chitinophagaceae bacterium | reverse complement strand
GCCGCAAATATGCCCAGCAACACGCCCAGTACCGTAGCCAGTATCATAGCGGCAGTAGCCAATATAAAAGTCGATGGAATTTTCTCCCACAATATTTCCGAAACCAACCTGCGGGTTTGATACGACCTGCCCAGATAAGGTGTTTTATAAGTAAGTGCAGCATTACCTAAAGGAATCAACACCGTGTAATCATATCGCTGTTGGTTTTCTTCGCTCAACTCATAAACCCATATTGGAGAAACTTCGCCAACATATTTAAACAGCCGCTGGTACATGGGCAGGTTTAAACCCAGCTCTTTTTCAATAGCTTCTACTGAGGCTACATCGGCTCTCTGCCCCAGCGTTAAACGTGCCGAGTTTACAGGCAACACATTGAAAAGGAAAAATACTACTAATATTACCCCCAACAATACTAAAAACCCGTAGCCAAATTTCTTTAGTGTGTATTGCAACATGATGCCGAAAATAATACCATTTAACTATTATTAGTAGCAACCTGCTATTAAAACGCACAATTATTTTTTGCCGAGGGAATTTTTGTTTTGAAATTTGGCTTTATACTATCGTAAAACTGAAATTATGAAATACTTATTCTCGCTTGCTACATTCATATTTATTTTTCAATCTTCAATATTTGCACAAGGTGCCAAACAGGAAACCGCAACTTTCCAGGTATCGGGAAATTGCGGCATGTGCAAGCAACGCATTGAAAATGCCGCAAGGCTTAAAGGCGTAATCAATGCTAACTGGAATGTGGAAACTGAACAAATAACGGTGCAGTATAATCCGCAGAAAGTAAGCATTGATGCAGTGCAGCAAAACATTGCCAAAGTGGGACACGATACCGAAAAATATAAAGCCGATGAAAAGGCATACAAGAATTTGCATGGTTGTTGCAAATACAAATCGGAATAAGATTTCTGAATCGGGTGTAAAGATGCTACTGGATAATGATGAGTAACATTGAGAAGATATATAATGACTTTAGGGAAAACTTTGAAAATAATTCTGATTTTGTTATAGACTTTTATACGAAAAATAGTGTTTTATTAAACAACATTAAGTCATTCAAAAACAAAGAAGAACTTCAACTTTTCATTGAAATAACTTGGCAATACTTAAATGCTATTTACGGAAAAGACCGATTCAACGAGGCTATTGATTTTGCAGACAGAAATCTAACACTAATTGACAGCGAAATATCGAAACTTGATGCTAATGAAGTTAAAGACGATTGGTATAATGGTATTCTGCTTTTTAAAGGAATGTCTTCTTACCGACTAAGAGACTATAAAACATCAACACCTATTTTCAAATATTTGGTTAACTCAGACCCTAAAAACGACAACTTTAAAAATTGGTTAAATTATTCTTCATACGGACAAAAATACTGGTTGGTTAACACAATAAATATTGTCTGCGGACTTATGGTAGCAGGAGAAATACTTTTCAGAGATTACATTGAAAGTTTTGAACTTCGGATATTTATTTTGGGACTTGGTATGTTAGGATTGTTAGGGAATTGGGGATATGAATATTATATAAAAAGGAGTTTCAGAAAAGTAAATAAAAATTAATTTCAGCTAACAGCAGTGAACCTGCACCATTGTTGCAAATACAAATCAGAATAGATTTAATATTATCTTTGCCTTGCAAACAATAATATGCTTTTGAAAAACAAAATGTGGATATGGTTGCTGCTGCTGATTTTTCTTGCGGGAAACATAGGCGTAGCTGTTAACAAGCATATCTGTTATTCCGAAGGTATTGTAGAGTTCTATTTTTCTTCCGAAAATATTTCGTGTTCAGAGCATAACGAGCAAAGCAATCATGTAGCAGCCTGCTGTAAGAAGCCCGCTGAAGATGCTGATTGCTGCAACGATGATGTGGTATATTCGGTGTTGGATATAGACCAGTTTCGGGGTGAGAGCAAGCCTTTTGTTGCCGAAATATCTGCAACTGTTTTACTGCTGTTTTCTCATTTCAGTTTCGATTGCATGTGCTGCAATACATTCACCTGCATAGATACAGGTGCACCGCCTCTTTGGCAATTCCAAAACAGCCTTTCTTTTTTGTCTTTCATTTCGGTTTTTAGAATTTGATAGTAGTGTTTTTCTTCTCTGAAAAGTAAAACAACATTTCAAACATTCTAAAAATAATTCAACATGAAAAAATATATTTTATTGATGCTTGCAACATTGTTTGCAGGCGCATTGTATGCGCAGGAAATAAGCGGTACGGTGTATGAAAAAGACGAACAGGGCGCAAAAAATCCGTTGGTGGGCGTAAATGTTTTCTGGCTGCAATCCAAAGCGGGAACAGTAACCGATATATCGGGAAATTTTACGCTGCAAATGCCTTCGGAACATGACGAACTGGTGGTGAGCTATATCGGTTTTGCCAACGACACGCTGCATATCCACGAGTCGCAGCATATTGAAGTAATACTGAACAGGGCAAAGCTGTTGCAGGAAATAGAGGTGAAAGGCAGAAAAGAAGCGACCATTCATTCCGTAACGAAAACCATTAATCAGATAACGCTTACGGAAAAAGAACTGCAAAAAGCTGCCTGCTGTAACCTGAGCGAGAGCTTTGAAACCGAAGGCAGCGTGGACGTGATGTACCGCGATGGCGTTACAGGCGCGAAAGAAATTCAGATGTTGGGACTGAATGGCAGCTATACACAAATGCTGCACGAAAATATTCCAACTTTGCGGGGCTTATCTACCGCTTTCGGTTTAAATTATGTGCCCGGTACATGGATTGAAAGTATTCAGATTTCAAAAGGTGCGGGCAGTGTGGTGAACGGGTACGAAAGCATGACAGGGCAAATAAATCTGGAATACAAAAAGCCACTATGCAGCGAGCCGCGTTTTTTCTTAAACCTCTATGGCAATCATTTGGGAAGAGCCGAAGGCAACGTACATTTAAGCAAGCGGTTTAACGACAGAGTAGGGACGATGCTGTTGCTTCACGGCAGCAATGTATCGCCAAAAATAGATTTGAACGATGATACTTTTTTGGATATTCCGCTTACCACGCAGGCAAATATTTACAACCGTTGGGAAACCATTTTCAGCGAAAAAGTTGAAATGCAAACAGGCGTGAACGTGGTGTATGAAGACCGC
>CAYSGX010000417.1:0-3131 GCA_964430605.1 uncultured Chitinophagaceae bacterium | reverse complement strand
GAATGGGTGCGAACGAAACGGCAGTGCGGGCAATTCTTTCGGCATATTTAGAAAAGCCGAATTGAGGCCCAACGGTTGCCACTATTACATCTGAAATATCTTCGAGATACAAAGTGCACAGGTAGCGTGCTTTGTCCTGAATACCGTTATTGCCAAAAAACCATTCAAGCTCTTCTATTTGCTGAAACCGTGCCGCTTCGGGTAAAAAATTGCGTTGTGCAATGCGATAGGCAGTAGTATAATTTTTATGCTGAAGAAAAGCTATTACCGCATCTACGGTATTTTCATAAGCCAACCGGTTGTCGATAATATTTTGCAAGGCAGGCGATAGTTTATACTTGCCCTTTACTATAGCGTTGAAAAGATTTTGCAATCCTTGTTTGCTGAAAAGTTGCAATACCATATCTAAGCCCAAATCGCCCTGCCTGCTTGGAATGCCCTGTTGATTTAAAAAACCTTTCAAATAAGCCGTTGCCGGATAGGGCGTATTCAATTGGGTTAAAGGTGGTATAAGCAGTAATACTTCTTGCACAGAATAGTAAATATTTCAGCACAAAGAAAGATATAGCAGGTGAGGTAACAAAATAATGGGGGAAATGTGTGGAGCGGTGGCACTGCTGAACAGAGACAATAAAACTGATTTCAGATTACGAATCTCAAGTGTTCGAAACCTTGAAAAACGGTATTTTTTGAGCGGACTTTAGTCTGCTTTTTAAAACAAAAGTCCTTTTGTCAAAAAAAGCAAATTCAAAGTTCCGAACAGTAATGATTATAAATCCTACGATACGGATAAGAAAACACTTCATAATATCATTGAAGTGAGAGATTTAAGAAGTGAGAGATTTAAAAGGTCATTTTCAGCCTATATTAAGACAACTTTTTAGACACAAAATGACAATGGCTTATAGCTGTTTCATTGATTGGCATAGCCTTGTATTTGGCAGCCAAAGCAATGGTTTGTAAAGCATTAATATCACCGGGTCTTGAGGTTTCTTCGGTAATATCAATACTCAGTTGGCGATAGAGATTTTTATATTCAGTATAGCGCAGGCGGCTTTGCGGTTGTATGCTGTTATCTATATAATGCCATTGCGCATCAGAAAACTGAAGGAAATTATAGATGTTAATGCTTTTGTCGAAATGTGCAAAGTGGTCGCTCATATCTATAAAGTGCGATTGAATGCCTTCGTCTTTTTTTACCACCCGCTTAAAATCTTTCATAATACCTTCGAGTATTTCAGGATAAATATGCTCATAAGTATTATTAGAGTTTACCAAATCAATGGCATTATCGGGCAATGAAAGTTGGCGCGCGTCTTCTATTAAATAGGTAATATTCAACTTGCTGATTATTGTTTCAAAAGAAAGGGCTTCGTAAGTATTATAAATAGCTTCTAACTGCTGAAAACGAGTGTTAATAACGGGCAACTGCTTTTGCAAAAAACCACTTTTATGTATTTCCAGAAATTTCCCGATGGTGGTTTTTATTCTTTCTTTATTGGTAAGCAAAGCAATATCTACGGTATATATTTTTTCGGTGCCGCAAAGAAAAAAACTAATGGGCACTACAGGGTACCAGCCTGTGCCAAGCTCCAGCGTTGTTTCGGGAAACGATTTGCCGGTGTGTTTGGTGTAATAATGAAGATGTTCGGCTGCATGTTGCAGCCTGTCGGTAAAATAATCATCGTTAAGATATACTCCTTTGGTAACGTATTTCTGAAACAGGTAGTTAATATTATTGCTGAAAGGCAGGTAAGAGATAGTTTTTTGAACAATAGCCTTTAAAATCCACTTTTTCATCAAATTGGTTTTCTGTCATTGTGCATGACTTATTTTGCTTTCAAAAATCGTATATTTTTCTTTAGCTGAAAACAGGACTGTTGTTTGTAACTCATTTTCAGAATATGTTATACCAATGTTCATGATAAATAGTCCAAAGACTATTTAGAATTTTACAGTGGTAAATGCCGTTACTAAATATCTTTAGTACATTGAGGCAAAGCCGAAAATGGACTATTACATATTTGTAAACGGTATTACATTATGTTAGCTGAATCTAACCATACATTATTAATAATAACTTTACCAAAAATTGAAAGAATATGCACAAAGTATTTGCCTTTATAATGGCGTTTCAGCTTATGATAATAAATACAATTATTGCACAAGACACTACTAAGACTGAATCGAAACGACTGAATGAATGGTTTGATAAAGTGTTTGATGACGCGGTAGATCGTTCGCCTGTTTGGCAATCATATCTGGGCATTAAAAAAGACTATGACCAATGGGATGATGATTCGGAAGCTAAAGCATTTAAAGAACTGAGTATTACCAAAGCCAATCTTCAGTTTCTGAAAAATAATTTCGACTACAATAAACTCGATGAAGGCGCTAAGGTGAGTTATGATTTATATGTAGCCGATGCCGAAAAAGAGATTAAGAACTTTGAATATCGCCACTATAACTATCCGGTAAATCAAATGTTTGGCACCCACTCGTGGATACCTTCTTTTTTGATTGATATACATAAAATAGCCAGCGAAAAAGACGCGCTCGATTATATAGCCCGCGTAAATGGAGTAGAGGCGGTGATGAACCGCCTTATCGACAATCTTAAAATAAGAGAGTTGCAGGAAATTATCGCGCCTAAGTTTGTTTTTGCTTTGGTGATGAGCGATTGTAATAATTTGCTGAAAGGAAAACCTTTCGATTCGGGCAGTAACAATGCCGTGTATGAAGATTTTATTACTAAAGTAAATCAGCTTGAAGGCTTGTCAGAACCGAGAAAAACTGAACTGATAGCGCAGCTCGAAAAAGCATTACTCGAAAAGTTTAAGCCGGGCTATAAAGCGCTTATTACCTATTTGAAAACGCTTGAAAAGAAAGCCAATAACGATGCGGGCGTTTGGAAATTCAGGAATGGCGATAAATTTTACGATGCGAAACTGGCATCAACCACCACTACTGATTTAACCGGAGAGCAGATATTTGAAACAGGCAATAAAGAAGTGGCGCGCATACACGATGAGATGCGCCAGATAATGAAACAGGTAAATTTTAAAAGCGATAACCTGAAAGAGTTTTTCAAATTTATGGAAACCGGTAAGCAGTTTTATTATACCAGCGAT
>CAYSGX010000416.1:0-3132 GCA_964430605.1 uncultured Chitinophagaceae bacterium | reverse complement strand
TATCGGTTTCAAGACTTTTCCGACAGCTATAACCCATTTATGTTAGAGGTCTATTATTTAGCTTTCATTAGACTTTAACCGGCTAATCAATATCATCACTTAATTTTTATTTTTGCTTATTATGACTAAAACCTATTCGAGAGGGGTCTCTTTTCTCATTTGCCTTATAACTTACATTGTTGCTTTTATTGCCGCTTACGTTATGGTAGTATTTTCCGAAGGCATTTATAACGCTTTGATAACAGCGCTGCTTGCCGATATTGCAGCGACCATAGTAGTTTACCTGTTCAGCGTATATTTTAAAAATGCCAGCCTGTATGATGCTTACTGGAGTGTTGCACCACCTGTAATCGCTATGTATTGGTTTCAGCATGGCACATTAGGGTTTTATCAACTTATGATTATTGTAGCTGTTTTAATTTGGGCTGTAAGACTTACGTGGAATTGGGCTAAAGGGTGGAGTGGCCTGCAACACCAAGACTGGCGATATACACAATTGCAACAACAAAATCCTAAAAGTTACTGGCTGGTAAATCTTGCGGGTATTCATCTGTTTCCTACTATTTTGGTTTTCTTCGGAATGTTGCCTGTTTACTATGCCATGCAACAGCCTGACACTGTTATAAGCAGTACTTTTTGGATAGGTTTTACTATTTGCATTGTGGCTACCGCTATTGAATATTTAGCCGATGAAGAAATGCGTTTGTTTAAAAGATATGCCAAGCCCGGAAGCTATATCAATAAAGGCTTGTGGAAGTATAGCCGTCACCCGAATTACTTTGGTGAAATATGCTTTTGGCTGGGACTGTGGGTAATGCAACTGGCATTTACTTTTGAGCCTTGGTACAGTGCCGTGGGTGTAGTTACGATGATACTGTTGTTTGTGTTTATATCTATTCCGCTAATGGAAAAGAAAAATCTGAAAAGCAAACACGGCTATGACAGGTATATTAAAAACGTATCGATGCTGGTGCCTTGGTTTAGGAAAAAGGCATAGAGACAGAAATAAAGTCAGTTGCCGTTACGCTTTAGCGTAACGGCTCAAAACAAATATTAAGCGCCAATTATTTTTTGCTGAAATAAATTTTAAAATCAGAGCCAACATCTACCTCGCTCTCTACTTCAATATAGCCGCCCATAGTTTCTGTCTGGTTTTTAGAAATGTACAATCCAAAGCCTTGAGCATCGCTGTTGCTATGAAATTTCCGGTGCATTTGAAAAATATCGTTGCCATATTTTTTTAAATCAATACCCAGGCCGTTGTCTTTCACAGATAGCACCACAAATTTTTTGTTAACCTCTGTAGTAATTGTTATTTCAGGGGTTTTATCAGTGCAGCGGTATTTTACTGCATTGCTTATAATATTCAGCAAGATACTGTCGAGATAGGCAGGCACCACAATTACGTTTATGCCATCATCAACAAAGTTGTCGATTTTTATATTATTGGTGTGTATAATGTTATTTAGAATCTTTAAAGTTTTGTCAACTTCAGCTTTTAAGTTTTTCTTTTCATTAGGAAGCGAAAAATTGCTTTCGCTGATAATCTCATTCAGGTTTTTAAGCGTGTTTTCCAGTTGAGCAGTGCTCGATTTCAGCATATTGATGTAGAAAATTTTCTCCATCTCGGTAGGTGCGTCATGTAAAGCATCGGCAAGTCCCGAAAGATTAGCCGAATGTGATTTTATGTTGTGAGAAATGGTGTAGGCAAAACTTTTTATTTTGGTATTCTGAGTAGCCGTAATTTCCAGAAGCTGTTGCGTTTTGCTGATAGTTTGCAATTGTGCAGTTATATCGTGCACATGCATAATGGAAGCCTTTTTGAAATCATAGGCAATCTCATGCTCATATACTTGCACAACAATTGTTTCGGCATTTTTCTTTTTATGCTTATAGTTGCCTTTAAAATTTAGCAATGAATTTTTATCGAGCGGATTAAACAAAATATTTTGAGAGCTTAAATCAGTATCTGAATATAAATCGGTAACCTTCAGTTTTAAAAATTCATCTATAGTATAGCCATAATGCCTCAATGCCGAGTCGTTTACATTTAAAAACTGCAACGTTTCTAAATCATACACCCACATGGGTATAGGGCTTAAATAAAAGAGCGTGCGATAATTCTCTTCCGATTCTTTCAGTTTAATATTTACTTTTTTTCGCTCAATACTATATACAATTGCCTTGCTTAGCTGTAGCTCGGTCAATTCATCTTTCAGCAAATAATCAGATATACCTATTGATAAAGCCTTGGTAATAAAAGATTTTTCGGCATATCCGGTAAGTACTATAATGGGAATGTTTTTTACTTTTTCTAAAATATCAGCCACTAAGGTTTCGCCTTTCGCATCGGGCAGGCTAAGGTCCAGCAGTATAATGTCAAAAGATTTTTTTGCCGACTGAAAGAGATTAATCGCTTCATTATAAGTAGCTGCCCTGTGGATTTTAATAAGCGGATTGTTCTCAATAAGAAGATCTTCAATCATTATAAAATCACCTTCACTATCTTCTATAATCAATATAGTCAGTTGCTCAATAGTATTCAGCATAATAGTGGTTATTTATTGTTTGAAAATTAATGTTTCTGCCTGTCAGGAATCTGAACAATGGTAACCCAGAAATTTTCGATTGAGGTAATTACTTTAATGAAATTTTTTACATCGACCGGTTTGGTAATATAGCAATTCACATGGTTTTTGTATGCTTTGTATATATCGGCTTCGCTTGAAGAAGTGGTGAGCATTATTACCGGAATATGCCGGAGGTGCTCACTGCTTTTTATTTTCATCAATACTTCATGCCCGTTTAGTTTTGGCAGGTTTACATCCAGTAAAATCAAATCGGGCATTATTACATTTTCGTAACCGGGTTTTCTTTCTAAATATTGCATGGCATCCCAGCCGTTTCTGGCTATAGATATGGTGTTTTTTACCTTGCCTTCTTCCAGCGCTTCGGCAATCAAAATTATATCGCCTTCATTATCTTCTACTAATAAAATGTGTACCGGTTTCATTATGATTCAAGTTGTTTTTTTATAGTGAAATAAAATGTGGTGCCTACACCTTCTTGCGAAGCTAACCAAATTTCACCTTCATGCCTTTCTACCAGTTTTTTGCAAATTGCCAGGCCAAT
>CAYSGX010000415.1:0-3142 GCA_964430605.1 uncultured Chitinophagaceae bacterium | reverse complement strand
GCCATCGCCTAACTGGCCGTCTATATTCCAGCCCCATGTCCACACGGTACCATCATCTTTCAGCGCGGCAGAATGCCACCCACCGGCAGCAATGGCGATGATATTATTCAGCAGCAACACCTGTCCGGGTATATTGGTATTATTAGTGCTGCCATTGCCAAGACCGCCATAGAGGTTGCTTCCCCAAGCCCAAACAGTGCCGTCACTTTTCAGCGCCATAGAGTGCGCTTCCAGTTGGTCGCCACCTGCTGAAACGGCTACAACACCTGTAAGCGTTCCGGCAGCGACAGGCACATTACTATCGGTGTTTCCGCCATTGCCTAACTGGCCTGTAGCGTTTTCACCGAATGCTTTCACGGTGCTGTCTGTACATACTACTAACGAGTGCCAGCCACCGGCAGCAACACGCTGTGCTTTGGCTGCATTGCTCCAGCCAAATAAGGCAGGCAATGCCAATAAGATTGCTATTTTGAAATTCGGTTTCATATTTTTTGTTTTGATTCGTTAATAAAAAATTTTCGGTTAAAATCTTGCCCTTAATGATGCTATTATATTTCTGCCCGGAGCATTAATACCCGATGAGTAAGGCCTATACATCCGGTCTGTGATATTCTCAAGACCGAAAGTAAGCGCGATATACTGGCTGGGGTAAAAAGCTGCTTTAAAATTCAGCGTGTACCAACTTGCCACATAAGCGCGCCCGTTTTCATCCCGTGCGTAAGAGGCGTTTACACGTTCGGTTAATGCCAGATTTTCAAAATCCATTTTAGCATTATACACCGCGTAAAAATCGACCTTAATCTTTTTTCGCTCATAGGTTAAATGTGTGCTTCCGAAAGTTGGTGCCGCGTGACGCAACGGAAAATAATCCAAGCTGTCAACACTTTGCTCTCTGCCGTTTTGGTAAGAAATATTGCTTCTCAATCCTATTCCTTTATAAGTAAATTCTACGCCTGCCTGAAAACCATATACCTGAATTTTGGTTACGTTCTGCACGGCTTGTATCCGGCTTTTATTACCCAGAAATCTGATAGTACTGTCTCCATTCAGCGTAAAGTCTCTTCTTACCATGGCATCTACCAACCAAGTGTAGTAGGCTGTAGCATCTAACTTTACAAAGTTGCCAAAGGTTTTCACCGTTCCAAATTCCGCATTGTAAACCTGCTCGGGTTTCAGGTCAGGATTAGGAACTACTAAATAGCCCGGCACCGATTCAAACACTTTTCCCATATCATCAACGTTGGGCGCTCTGAAACCCGTTGCTCCACTGGTATATAGCTGCCATGAATCATGGGGCGCGTACACCAGCCCCAAGCTACCGCTTACAGAACCATTACTCATCTTAGTATTTATAAATGGAAACGGGAAGAAAGTAGTATCAAAATCAGCTTTAATGATAAAGTGGTTGTAACGGGCGCCTGCGTTAAGTGTCCACTTCGGATGAGGCTTGTATTTAGCGCTGACGTAGGCTCCATAAGATTGCCAGGTAGAACCATCGGGATATCGCGTTACGGTTGAATCTACCTCTTTAGTTACCACATGTGTAAGCGATGCAACCGAATGAACAGTATTATGTACTGCTTCAAATCCATACGATATGGTTACCGGATCAACAACCTTCTTATCAAAATCGAGATTTACCGAAAACGCATCTACATTTTCTTTTTGCATCATCAATTCTCTGAACATAAATTCACGGTCGTAACGGCTTTCTTCAAAAAACTGATAGGCTGCTACCAGGCGCATATTGTCAAACATTACATTGCTTCTGGAATATGCAATTCCTGCACGGTGCATTTGCCATTTCTGCGGCCCGTAATACCATTCTGCCCAACGTAGTTTTTCTTTGTAAGGCCCTGCTGTTTGCATTACATACAATCGGTCATAACGGTTAAAACTCGATGTTTCAGAAAAATGAAAACCATATTCTAAGTCTAAATGCTTTGTTGGCTGATAGCGCACTTTCTGCATAAAGTTTATCTGGCTATATTCTGAACCTACCTGTAATGTAGAATCTTCATTAGGCACCATGTAGTCTTTATTATCTATCGTTTGCACATAATGCGGACGATAGAAATACGGCACGCCTCCTTTTGAACCCGAACGCAAATCATCGTAATCAGCATAAGTAAAGCTAGTAGTGAAAGCTAGTTTTTTCAGCCCGATATTAAAATCTAAATGACCTGTTTTTTCCATATTGGCAGAAGAAAATCGCGTCATGGCATTTCCGGTAACGAGCGGCTTGTTATTATCAGCGCCTGAAAATTTTGGTTGCAACGTAACAAAGCTCATTACCCCGCCAATGGCATCGCTACCATACATTACCGAGCCGGGACCAAAAAGTATTTCGGTATTTTCCATAGCATTGGCATCTAACGAAATTACATTTTGAAGATTACCTGCACGAAAAATTGCCGTGTTCATACGCACCCCATCTACCACCAGCAACACACGATTGGTTGCCATGCCGCGAAGCATAGGTGAGCCACCGCCCATCTGGCTTTTCTGAATAAACGCATAACCACTCATGCCCAGCAAATCGGCCGATGTCTGAGGGTTTTGAAAAGTAGCTTCTTTCATGTTTATAGTTTCTATCCTGTTGGGCGTTTCTATTTTCTTTTGCTCCCAACGGTTTCCTGCTATCACCACTTCATTCAGCGAGATGTTATCGGGATTTAACGCCAGCAGAAAATCCTGCTCACTCAATTGCGCATAACTCAGCACTACGGTTTTATAGCCCAGTATTCTGAAAAAAATACTATCGGCATTGATAAAAGGCATTAAATCAGCTTCACCTTTCGCGTTGGTGGTTGTAGATGCTTGGGGCGAATTACTGAAAATTGTTACCATTTCCAATGGGCGCAGGGTGATATTGTCGGTAACTCTTATTTTTTGTGCCCACAACATACCACTACAAAGGCATAACAATAACAATACAACAATTTGTTGTTTCATTAGGTATAAAATTTTATTAAACAGAAAATGAATTGAAACGGATAAGTAACAGCCTGAAATCAGATATTGCTTAAATGTTATTCAGTATATTACACTATACCTCTTCGGAAAATGTGCGTGTCACCCTGAGCCTGTCGAAGGGTAGTGCGCAGGCTACCCAAAATGGTTCGACAAGCTCACCATGACA
>CAYSGX010000414.1:0-3157 GCA_964430605.1 uncultured Chitinophagaceae bacterium | reverse complement strand
AATGGCCTGATGATTACTTCACCTTTCAATCTATTGCCAATTTTCAGTTTTATACTTTAGATAACTACCCGAGCGGGGCATTCATTTTTTCCGATGGAAAATCTAATAACTTCTCAATGCAGTTTATTCTTTCGAGAAATTCATTAGACCAGCCATTGTACCCAATGAGAGGCAGCAATATTTCTTTATCGTTGCAGGCTACGCCACCTTATTCAGTTTTCAGTAAAAAAGATTACGCATCTATGCCCGATGCGCAAAAATTCAGATGGATTGAATATCATAAATGGAAATTTGATGTTGAGTGGTATGTGCCTTTAGTGCAAAAATTAGTATTACGCACCAGAGCCAAGTTTGGAATGTTAGGATTGTATAACAATGAAATCGGCTACTCGCCATTTGAGCGGTTCGATATTGGAGGTGATGGTTTGGCAAACTTTAACCTGGTAGGAAGAGATATTATTTCTATGCGCGGTTATGATGTAATTACGCCTGCCGCGGGCTCGCCTATTTATAATAAATTCGGAATGGAGGTGCGTTATCCGCTTTCATTAAACCCTTCGGCAACTATATTTGTCTTAGGCTTTGTGGAAGGGGCTAATTTTTATAATAACATTAAAGAATACAATCCATTTGATGTTAGAAAGTCGGCAGGTATTGGGGTAAGAGTATTTTTACCTATGTTTGGGCTGCTTGGTTTTGATTATGGCATAGGGTTTGATAAGAACTTAGGGCCAAGCAATGGTTTTGGCGATTACCTTGGCAAATACGGAAGATTCAGTATTGTATTAGGCATGGAGCCGCAGTAAGAAAGAAAAGGGACGAGAGGCGAGGTTCGGGTGACGAGGGTGAGGCAGAATAATTATATAAACTGATAACTGACAACTATTTTAAAAACATTAATTATGAAAAAGATTTTCATTACCGTAATTATTGCAACCATTTTTGGAAGCGCAGCAATGGCACAACGTTTTGTTTATGTAGATACCGAATACATTTTAGACCGCATGCCCGATTATAAAAAGGCACAGGATCAAATTGACGCAATAGCCGATGAATGGCGCAAAGAGGTTGATGTGAAGTATAAAGAAATAGAAAGGCTTTACAAAGCATACCAGGCCGAACAGGTATTGTTAACCGAAGAAATGAAAATTCAGAAACAACAGGAAATCGAAAACAAAGAAAAAGCAGCCAGAGAATTACAGAAAAAATATTTTGGCTTTGAAGGTGAATTGTTTATTAAAAAGCAAGAACTGGTAAAACCTATTCAGGATAAAGTGTATAAAGCCATTCAGGATATGGCCGAATCTAAAGTATATGACTTTGTGTTTGATAAGTCAAATGGTGTTGCCATGTTGTTTGCCACACCAAAGTATGACAGAAGCGATGATATTCTGAAAGCATTAGGTATTACCAATATTCAGCAAACAACAACTACACCTTCAACAAGTACTAAACCCGGCACTACTGCACCCAAAGCAACCACCCCGGCAGGAACTACAGAAGAAAAAAAGCAGAGTATTGATATGAAAGCGCCTACTGCCCCCGGCACTAAGCCAACGCAGCCGAACCAGCCATCAACAAGGCCTGCAACACCTAAATAAACAAGGCATATTATTAAATCACTATTGAAATAAATAAAGTTTTATCTTTGACCGCTAAAATCAAAAAAATGAAAAAAATCCTATCTATTGTAATTGTTGTAATTGTAGCTTCTTTCGCAGTTAACGCGCAAGGCTCTAAACTGGGCCATGTAAACTATCAAAAAGTTATAACCGGTTTGCCGGGCTATAAAGCCGCAGAAACTAAATTGCAGGAGTTCAGCAAGCAATTACAAGATACTTATGTAGCTATGCAAAATGAGTATCAAACCAAAGTGCAAGACTATACTGAAAAAGAAAAAAGCATGTTGCCTGCTATTAAAGAGGTAAAGCAAAAAGAGATAATTGATTTAGAAAAAAGAATGCAGAGCTTAGAAATGAACTCTCAGCAACAATTAATGGAAAAACAACAGGAACTGTTGGCTCCGTTAGAAGAGAAAGTGGTTACTGCCGTTAAAGCAATTGCTAAAGAAAAAGGCTATAGCTATATTTTCGACACCGCTCCGGGTTCTGGCGTTTTGTATGCTCCCGATGGCGATGATATTACTACTTTGTTAAAAGAGAAATTAGGTATTAAATAATATCCCTGATAAAAATAATCGCGATGGCTCATGGTTTCTGAAAACTATGAGCCATTTTTGTTGAACAGCTTTCTGTTATGAATACTGAAAAAGCAAACAATCCTATTGGCATATTCGACTCGGGCATAGGCGGCCTAACGGTTGCCAAAGCGATTATTCAGCAATTGCCGCGTGAGCATATTGTGTATGTTGGTGATACTGCCCACTTGCCTTATGGCGATAAGTCGAAAGATTTAATCAAAGCCTATTCACTGGCGATTACCCGTTTTTTACTGAAAGAAAAAAACTGCAAGTGTATTGTAATTGCCTGCAATACTGCTTCGGCAGCAGCCTATGAATATCTGCGCGACACATTTAAGGGCATTGTGCCTGTGTTTAATGTTATAGACCCCATTATAGAAGCAGTAGTAAATGATAATGCCATTCAACATGTAGGAATTATTGCCACTAAAACCACCATTACTTCGGGGGTGTATCAGGAAAAATTATCAAGAAGGAAACCCGGCTTAAAATTCTCGGCACTGGCAACACCATTGCTGGCGCCTATGATTGAAGAAGGGTTTTATAATAATTCTATAAGCAAAACAGTAATTCTGAATTATTTACAACAACCCGAATTACAAGATATAGACGCGCTGATTTTAGGATGCACCCATTATGTAATGATAAAGGAAGAAATAGATAAGTATTACAAAGGAAAAATCAAACTTTTCGATTCAACTGATATTGTGGCGAAGAAGCTGCAATATATTTTAGATAAAGAGCAACTGCTCAATAATGAAGCTATTCAGAAAGGCAGCAAAGAATTTTTTGTTTCAGATTATACCGAATCGTTTTATAAAGCAGCACAATTATTTTATGGTAAAGAAATGTTGCTGAACAAAATAAATATTGCTGAAGAAGAATAACGTAATACCGATTGTACATTCGTAATAGACCAATAAGATTGGTCTAAACGACTGTTACATCGGCATTATA
>CAYSGX010000413.1:0-3160 GCA_964430605.1 uncultured Chitinophagaceae bacterium | reverse complement strand
GATGCTTCGTGAATATTTTTCAGCGTACTTAAAACTTCTTTGGTATCAGGCAATAATGAAGTGTCGTGCGGGCTGCCCAAAGCAATTTTTTCCAACCAGTCGTTTTCAAAAGATTTACCTCCTGTAGCTTGTAATATGAGCATATTCTCGGCCCAGGCTAAATGAGCGGCAATCCATAACGGGCTGTTTAGCTTTTGCCCGTTCAGTTCAAAGGTGTGTTTCATGTCGGTATCTTTCAGCAGCGATAAATACCATTTCGTTAAGCCTCTTGACATGTCGAGTGTTTCGGCTAACAGTTGCCCTTGTGTGCGGTTATTCATGTATAATTTTTATTTAGGTAAAGAGAAGTAAAAAGTAGCCCCTTCATTTACTTTAGATTCGGCCCAAATGCTGCCGTTATGTTTTTCAATTACCAGTTTTACTATGGCTAACCCTACACCGGTGCCGTCAAAATCGGCAGGGGCATGAAGGCGTTTGAAAATATTAAACAGCTTGTCGTAATAAGTCATGTCGAAGCCTGCGCCATTATCTTTTACATAAAATACTATAGCATTATCTTTTTCTTTTGCGCCTACTTCAATAATTTGCCGTTCTTTTTTCGATGAATATTTCACTGCATTTGAAATAAGGTTTACAAATACTTGCTCTATCATAATAGTGTCGCCATTGATATTGGGCAGGTGTTGCTGCACTGTGAAATTTATTTTTTCAGGATGCTCTTTGTGTAAGTGATTCCATACTCCATTGACCAATGCAGTGGTTTGTACTGTTTTTTTACTGATACTTTTTTTGCTAAGCTTCGAGAACTCCAACAGATTATTAATCAGATCTGACATTTTTTTAGCGGCATCTACAACATGCCCTAAATAAGTTTTACAATCTTCTGAAATATTATCTTTTGTTTTCTGCCTTAAAATTTGTGTAAAACCCATGATAGAACGCAAGGGGGCTTGTAAATCGTGCGAAACAGCATAAGAAAATGATTCCAGATATTTATTAGCCTCTAACAGTTCTTCAGTGCGTTGAGCTACTCTTTGTTCCAATTCGGTATTTAACATTTTAAGCGCGTCTTCATTAGCTTTTATTTTTCGTTCGGTAGCAATTTTTTCAGTAATATCATTGGCAAGGTTCAAAATTCCTTTTCTGTTATTATACCAAATTACGTTGCCTTGTATTTCAATATCCATTAGTTCACCACGCTTGTTATAATGTTTGGTAAAGCCTTTGAAATAATTGTCTTCGCTTTGTAACAGGGTATTTATGGCATTATGCAGAATGGTAATATCTTCCGCAGGGCGAATGTCAAGAACAGTCATTGATAAAAACGCTTCTTTTGAGAAACCGTAATGATTTACCGCTGCTTTGTTTACATCTAAAAAGTATAAAGTTTCTACATCATACACCCACATTGGCAATGGGCTAAGATGGAAAAGATTACGATATTTTTCTTCTGATTCCTTTAGCTGTATGATTGATTTTTTGCGCTCAATGCTGTACTCTATTGATTTACTGAGTTGCAGCGCATTTAGCCCGTCTTTTTGCAGATAATCTGAAACCCCTAACGATAAAGTTTTAATGGCAAATTTTTTGTCGGTATATCCTGTAAGCACTATTACGGGTATTTGCCCGGCAATATTCAATATTGATTTTACCAGCTTTTCCCCACTGGCATCGGGTAATGTGAGGTCTAACAACACTACATCAAAGGCAGTATTTTCTTTTAAGATTTCGGTTGCTTCTTTTTGTGATGCTGCTCTGATAACCACCGGACTTTTAATTTCTCCGGCAAGCAACTCTTCTATAATTAGAAAATCGCCCTCGTTATCTTCTACTACTAAAAGTTTTAGTGTGTTGATGGAATAAATCATACAAACCGGTAGCAGATTATTTTATATAATGTGGTATTTGTACGGTCGAAATCCAAAAATTTTCAATGGTAGATACCAGTTTAGAAAATTTATTGGCTTCATGAGGTTTGGTGATATAACAGTTTACATAGTTTTTGTATGCTTTATACACATCATCTTCGCTCGATGAAGTGGTGAGCATAATCACCGGAATGTGTTTTAAATGATCATCGGCCTTGATTTTATTCAATACTTCATGCCCGTTCATTTTGGGCATGTTTATATCTAATAAAACCAAGTCGGGTAAAACAGCATCTGAGTATTTTCCTCTTTTTTCCAGATATTGCATGGCTTCCCATCCGTTTTTTACAATATTAATTTCATTGCTTACGCGGCCATCTTCCAAAGCTTCTGTAATTAATATTATATCTCCTTCACTGTCTTCTACCAGTAAAATGTTTATTGGATTCATAACAATATTTTTTACAAGTGAGATAATATTATTTGTAATATACTAAAGTTTATTTTTGTTTTCAAATTTTAAATTAATTTCTTTTCTAATTGTAAAGAAAAAGGTGGCATCAATATTTTCTTCCGATATTAAATTTATTTCTCCTCCTAATCGCTGTACAATTTTTTTACATATTGCTAATCCTGTTCCGGTGAGTTATTGTTTCGCTGAAATTAATTCCTATTACAGGAGAAATATCTGTATTTGAATGCTTCAAAGCATTATTAACCAAGTTTGCAGATAATTGGAGTACCGATGTGCTATAATCAAAAGTAATTAAGTGCTAAGCTCATTTTTTGGTTGAAATATATGGGTTAACAGCTCGTGTTGCTTTAGCTGCTGCAAGTCGGCAACAGTAAGTGGTTTTTCAAAAAACCGGATTACCTGCTTGTATTTTTTCGCATATTCTTTATCGTAGGTATTTACCGAAGAAGTAACAATGGCAACATATAAATTACTTTTCAGAGGTTTGCCGGATATGATATTTAAGAAATCCCAACCGCTCATTTCGGGCATGTTTATATCCAGCAGCAGCAGAAATGACGAAATATGGCAGATTTGCCTGTCCAGTATTTCAGTTTAATGTGTTCCGTCAATAACAATACAAATTATCACATTAGCAGAGTAATAATGGTAGTAGTGCGTACATAAAAAATAATAACTTTATGAAAATTAGTGGCTTAATTATCTGTGAAACAATGAGATTTTCAAGTAATGGAGGGTTCGTCGTTCGTTCGCGTATACCGAAAACTAGAGTATTTTCTTAGTTAGTTTAATACTACCTCACACACACATAAAAAGA
>CAYSGX010000412.1:0-3161 GCA_964430605.1 uncultured Chitinophagaceae bacterium | reverse complement strand
GAAACCCTGATAATCGGTAACAGTGCCCCTGCCTGTGCCTTTAATTAATACTGTTGCATAGGGAAGCCCCATTAAGCTATCGCTCGTAAGCACCAAGCCCGACAGTTGTAAAACTTTTTGTGCCGAAACATTTGCTGAAAGAATAATTGCCGAAAAAAGCGGGAAGAATAATTTTTTCAATGGAATATATTTTAAACGAATTTACAAACTACAACACAAATAGTTTCAAAGCTTTGCGTTAACGGTGTTTTTTCATTTCAATTTCGGTATTAATACATACTAAACAATAACAGCGTTTGTTTTTATGTTGCGTTGTAAACATTTTCACCTTTTTTAACTTACTAAGGCGTTGAAAATCCATAATTTCGCAATGCTTTAATAATACCTACATCTGCATGAAAACCATTTTTTGCACACTGCTTACCATTATTACGTTTTCTCTTTATGCAGAAACCTGGACATTAGAACAGTGCCTGCTATATGCCGCAGATAAAAACCTGCAAATAAAACAAGCCGATTTGAACGAGCAGCTTGCCAGGTCGAATGAATTTCAAAGCCTGATGCAATTGCTAACGCCTCGTTTAAATGCCGATGGAAGTTTGTCGCAAAATCATGGGCGCTCGGTTGACCCCACCACTTACAGTTTTGTTACGCAGAAAATATTAACCAACAGCTTGAGCCTTACAGGTAGTATTACTTTGTTTAGCGGGCTAAGCCAGATATATAATTTGAAGCAAAACAAAATGAATGTAGAAGCCAGCGAAGCCGATAAGAAAAATACATTTAATAATGTTGCTTTAACTATTACAAGAGCTTATTTGCAAATACTATTAAGCAAAGAACAACTTAAAGCATCTGAGGCGCAGTTAAAACTTTCTGAAGAGCAATTTAAGCAAGCTAAAATTTTAGTTAAAGTAGGCAACGTGCCGTTGGGCAATCAGTTAGATGCCGAAGCGCAATTGGCGCAAGACACCCTTAATTATTTAGTGGCGCTGAATACAGTAACGGTCGCGAAACTTACGTTGTCGGTTTTATTGCAATTAGAGCCGCAAACCGATTTTGATGTAGTAGCGCCAGTTTTTTCGCTGAGCGATAATCCTGAAATATTAAATGAAACTGCCGAAAGTGTTTACGCTTCGGCATTGCAAACACAGCCGGTGATTAAAAGCGCTTATTTCAGGCTGCAAAGCGCCCGTTACAGAATGATGGCTGCCAAAGGGTTTCAGTCGCCTACCATCAGCGCATTTGCCAATTCAAGAACCAATTATTCTTCAGGCTTTAAAGAATATACTACACAAACAGTGCCTAACGAATTTGATACCATCGGATTTTTTGCAGGTTTTCCTATTACTACTCAGAAAAGAATTGTGGCTACCAACGATATTGCTTACTACGATCAGTTAACCCAAAATATTTCTAACACTATAGGCATTAATATTAATATTCCTATTTTGAACGGATGGCAAACCCGCAATACAATTAAGGCTGCGAAAATTAATTATCAAAGTGCCGGCCTGCAACAACAACAGGCTGAAAACCAGTTGAAGCAAGATGTTTACACGGCTTACTATGAAGCGCAAAATGCTTTGCAAACTTATGAAGCGGCACAGAAAAGCCTGAATGCCTTTAAGAAATCTTTAGAGTATAATGAAGAACGGTACAAGATTGGCGCATTAAACTCTTTACAATTTAATACCGTGAGAACTAATTATGCCAATGCTGAAATTCAGGAAATAAGAGCACGGTATGATTATGTTTTCAAACTGAAAGTTTTAGATTTTTACAAAGGCAACCCACTAACGTTGAACTAAGCGATTATGAATATTTCTAAACAAAAGCTATTTGTTATTCTTGGAATAACTAACTTATTATTAGTTGTTTTTGCTGTGGTGGCAAAACAAAAAGGGTGGTTGCGAAAAGGCAAAGCTGAAGAAGTAACAGTAGTAAAAACCAAAAGAACTTCTATTACCGAAAAAGTTTCTGCCAGCGGAAAAATATTTCCGGTTACGGAAGTAAAAATAAGCCCGCAGGTTTCAGGAGAAATTATAGAAATATATTTTGAAGAAGGCGACACCGTGAAAAAAGGCGATTTGGTGCTTAGAATAGACCCCAATATTTACAAGTCTTTATTACTACAATCTGAAGCAGGGTTAAACCAGTCGAAAGCTAACCTGGCCAATGCTAAAGCACGTTTGGCACAAATAAACGCGCAGTTTGATAATGCCCAACTGACCTTTGACCGCAACAAAAAACTTTTTGAAAAGCAAGCTGTTTCGCAAGCCGAATACGATAATGCCGTAGCCGCGTTTAAAAATGTAGAAGGCGAATTTGAAGCGGCAAAGCAAACCGTGCAGGGCGCTGAATATAGCATTAAAAGTGCCGAAGCGGCTTTGGTGCAGGCAAGAGATAATTTAGGATTTACCACAGTGTATGCGCCCATGAATGGTATCATATCTTCGATGCTGGTAAAGAAAGGCGAGCGGGTGGTAGGTACTTCGCAGATGGCAGGTACTGAAATGCTGCGCATTGCCGATTTAGACGAAATGGAAGTAAGAGTAGATGTAAGCGAAAATGATATTCTCAGAATTAACTTAAACGATACTGCCGAAATAGAAGTAGATGCTTTTATCGACAGAGATTTTAAAGGTATTGTTACACAAATTGCCAATTCATCTACTTCAACCAATCAGCAAACAATTTCGCTCAATACCGATCAGGTAACCAATTTTATGGTAAGGATTCGTTTGCTGAAAAGCTCTTACGAAGACTTGTTGAAAAAGGCTACTACGCCCTCGCCATTCAAGCCGGGCATGTCGGCTTCGGTAGAGATATTAACGAGCAGGGCAGATAATGCTATTGCCGTGCCTATTCAATGTGTAACGGTGAGAGATGATGATGAAACACGCAAAAAAGAAGAGATTGTATTTCGTGTAGGAAAAAATAATATTGCCGAAGCCGTAAAAGTGAAAACGGGTATTCAGGACGACAGGTATATTGAAATAGTAAGTGGCTTGGGAGAAGCTGAAACCATTATCAGCGGACCTTACCGTGCCATATCTAAATTGCTGAAAGATGGCGCTGAAGTAAATGTAATTACCGAAGAAGAACTGTTGAAGAAAGAAAAGAAAGGGGAATAAATTGAATTTTGAATTTAATTGTTT
>CAYSGX010000411.1:2257-3162 GCA_964430605.1 uncultured Chitinophagaceae bacterium | reverse complement strand
GCCCTACAAGCAATGCAACAGGAAGCTCTTGTACCAGCAGTGTTTGCCATACTATTGTAATCGGGCAAAACAGTTCGTTGCATTGCATTTCGGGTAAAATATTCAAAGGCACGCCAAACACAACTGCTTATCCTGCAAGAGTGGTGCTGATTTATCACGATGATGTTCAGGGAACGCTGACAGCCGTGCAGTATGCCAGTACATTATCTACGGGCGAATACAGGTTCTGCAATGTGCCTAACGGAAAATATCTGGTGAAAGCGTTTTTAACGCCAAACGACCCGCAGTACAGCAGCTACCTGCCTACTTATTATGGAAACTCACTTTTCTGGCATTATGCAACCAGTGTAACAGTTACCCAAAATGTGCAACAAATAGATATTTGGCTCATTGCAGGCGCTAACAATGGTGGCCCGGGCTTTGTAGGCGGCTATGTAAATCAGGGTGCAAATAAAACACAGGCTCCGGGTGATGCTTTGCAAGATGTGCAAGTGATGCTGCTCGATATGTTCGATAATCCTGTTCAGTATATTTTCACCGATGAAGCAGGAAGATGGACGTTTGATAATGTCGCTTACGGAACTTACCAAGTGTATGCCGAAGTACCGGGTAAGGAAACCATACCGTATATTGTTACCATTGGCGAGCAACAACCTACCGCTGATAATATTTTATTATTTGTTGAAAGCGAACAAGTAATAAGCAGCGTTAGCGAATTGCAGGATATACTAAGTTCCGGTTTATCGATTTTCCCAAATCCTGCCAGCGACAGGTTTTTTATTGAAACCAATTTGCAACAACAAGCAACAATAAACATTAGCCTTACCGATATTGCCGGAAAAGTTATTATTCAGGAAGTTGCAAATGTTTCAGCAGGAAATGCAACACATGGCATTGGCATTGCC
>CAYSGX010000411.1:0-2247 GCA_964430605.1 uncultured Chitinophagaceae bacterium | reverse complement strand
ATCGGGCATGTATATCCTGAAAATTGAACATAATGGGTTCAGCAAGATATTTAAGCTGATGAAGCATTAATGGCTGAATTTAACAGTACGTATTTTAAAAACCGACTCTTTTCAGGGTCGGTTTTTTTATTTTGGATAAATAGCATATACGGCATTCATTAACCCGACTGGAATCGGAGCAGACTTACCAATCCCGAAAGCTTTCGGGATTGGTAAGTCTTTACGGTGCTTTGTGAAGTTTTTTAAATCTAATTCTTATTTTTTCTTTTTTGTTATCAGAAAATTTTACTTTTATATATAGTTACTGTGGAAGAAGGATAACTTTTAGCTAAAAAGCCAATCTATGAAACACTTCTTCATTTTTCTTTTTATAATTACCTGTGCTGTAAACTATGCTCAAAACTTAGTGCCTAACCCAAGTTTTGAGGAATATGATACTTGCCCGATTTATGGTAGTATTGATTTTTCTGTTGGTTGGACAAATCCTAATAATTATTCACCTGAATATTTCAATGTATGTGCTAATTCAGACACACCGCATCTTGGAGTCCCAAATAATGGCTATGGTAACCAAAATGCCCGAACGGGAGCAGCTTATGCAGGAATTTATATTCCTGTAACTTCAGAAAACAGCTTAAGAGAATATATTCAAGCAGAGTTAACCGAATCTTTAATTGCAGGTGCAGAATATTCAGTGAAGTTTTATGTTTCACTTGCTGAGAATCATTCCGATTATGCTGTTAATACCATAGCAGCATATTTTTCTGTTTCGGCTATCAGCAATACGACTAATACAGTGTTTAATGTAAATCCTCAAATAGTTAATAATCCAATTGTTAATCCCTTAACGGATAAAGATAACTGGCAGGAAGTTTCGGGAACTTTTGTTGCTTCGGGAGGAGAAAAATTTATTACTATCGGAAATTTTCAAAACGATGGTAATGTAGATACCACAAGTTTAGTGCAAATTCCAAGCTTATTTGATAAGTCTTATTACTACATTGATGATGTTTCCGTTGAAAGAAGAATAACCAACAACGTTAATGAATTTAGTATAGAACATCCGTTTAAATATTACCCAAATCCTGTTAGTGATATTTTAAATATTGAACCAAAAAACAACCAAAATTATGACATAAAAATGCTTGATATTACTGGAAATATTATTTTTTCATACGAGAATATAAATAACTTAAAATCCATTAATGTAAATCAGTATTCTAATGGAATTTATTCTCTGCAACTAAGCAAAGGAAATATACTTTTAAGTAATAAAAAAATAATTGTTCACCATTAAACTTAAACATTATGAAAACGAAAATTTCAACTGGCATATTGCTTTTACGCTCCCTCTCATTATTAGCACAATATTGGAATGATAATGGAAATGCTATTGGGTCGGGCAACTGGCTTGGTTCTAACAACAACTTTCCCCTAATCATCCGAACCAACAACAATCCGGTAGCCTCCTTTACCACGGCAGGCAACTTAAATTTAACACTTGGCGCAAGTAGTCTTATGATTAACGGCAATCGTGTACTGTGGCATAATAACGATGTAAGCAACATCTATGTGGGCGTGGGTGCAGGGCTTATTGATGGCGGAGAGGATAATACATTTGTAGGGTCTCTAGCGGGCTTTGTTAATACAACAGGGGTTGACAACACATTTGTCGGCAGATCATCTGGCTATTCAAATACTTCAGGTGCCCTAAACACCTTTGTCGGTGAAAGCTCAGGCATAAATAATACTACTGGCAGTTCTAATTTATTTGTCGGGGAAGCTACAGGCACATATAATACTACTGGTTGGTTTAATACTTTTCTTGGACAGCAGGCAGGTTGGAACAATACTACTGGTTCTGAGAATACATTTGTAGGGTCATTTGCTGCTTCTGGCTCAAATAATCTAAATAATGCAACTGCAATTGGAGCTAATTCACAAGTAGATGCCAGCAACAGCATGGTGCTGGGTAGCATTAATGGTGTTAATAATGCAACCGCAACTGTTAACGTAGGTATTGGTACTACCACCCCGGCAACAAGATTAGAAATAGACCATGGAACAACCGGCAATAGCGGGCTAAGGTTAACCCGATTGACATCAGGCGCAACACCTGTTTCAAATCCTGGTAGCGGAGTGCTTTCAGTAAATTCAAATGGCGATGTTATTTATATAATTGATAATGGCGGAGGTAATGTATCAGCCTGCACCACAGGCACAACCACCAACTTTGTAACCAAATGG
>CAYSGX010000410.1:0-3183 GCA_964430605.1 uncultured Chitinophagaceae bacterium | reverse complement strand
GGGAATGGGTTGCCGGAAGCACTTCAGGAGGAGGTAAGGCTCCGACAATGAGAAAATCGGGAACGAATTGCAGAAACTTTAATGAAGTGAATACGCCCGGCAATAATTCATTTAGGTGTTGTTATTACAAATAACCAAATGTGTCTTTACATTAATTTAGAGGATTGGTTTATTAGATGATTGAATATCACAAAGGGATTTTATATTAATGGCTTAATCTTAAATTTAAGCCTGTATTAAATGGCAGGGTTATATAGCAATTGATTTTATATATACAGCAGATTTACACTTATTTCAAATGTTTTTTCTTTTACACAAGCTTAACCCTAATGGTTATGTTATTGCATTCACAGTAAAGTAATATTATTTTTTAAAGTTGATTTATAATGATTCTGAAAAAGAATTACGTTAAAATATCTGAATATTCGGTTTTTGTATTACCTGATGTAAGCGGGATAATACAGAAATCCGGTAACTTTTTAATGGTATATACGTAAGAAAATTTATTACAAGCAAAGATTTGTTTTACGAAATAGAAAAAATAACTTGACTTTCATATTTCCTGAATGTACTTTGCAGTGTTTACTAAGTAATTTAACTTAAATTTGTGCCCCCATGCAAAATCAAACTATGATGGCTAACCAAACCAAGACGTTTTTTATAACACTGCTATTCCTTCTATTAGGTTTTTATCAACATCTTTCAGCTCAATCTTCCACTTGTGTGCCAAATTCGGTACAGAACGGGGGTAATTCTGTTTGGTCAGAAGAGTGTTATTTAAATAACAGTTGTGGAGTACAAGGTAATCCCTGCCAGGCAAACGATGTAAATCTTTTGGGAGTCTATTTGGCTGATGTTAATGGAAATGCATTGCCGGTATTTAATCAAGGACAGACTGTACAGGTTTATTTGTGGGGAACATTCGTGAATGGTTCCGGTAGCAACAGATATGCGGTAAGAACAAGAACAGAAGTTTATTTAGATAATGTTTTTATAAACGAGGCAAATGATTGTTCTTTTGATAATATAGTTACGGGCACATCAAGTGCAAAATTATTAGGCCCTATTACTTTTACTTACGGACAGGAACTGAAGTTGTTGAATACTTGGGTAGCATGGGAAACTTCAGGATCCCAATGTTCAAATCCTGCCGGAAGCAGTTATATCTTTAGATGTGGAAGTTATTCTCCTTCAAAATGTGGTAAAGCATTATCTCCTGTTATAGCATTAGTCCCTAACTTTTCATTTTTTTGTGGAACATTCACTGCTTCTTCAAGAGAAGTATGTTTTGAAAATAAGACTATGGGAGGCACGCCTCCATATACTTATTCATGGAATTTTGGAGACGGAGGTTCAGTTTCTACATCGGAAAATCCATGTAAAACGTATAATAGTACCACTGCCACTTATAATGCTGTTTTAACAGTTACAGATGCTAAAGGCGTAAAAGCCTCTGCTTTGCTATCTGTTGATTTAAGTAATTTGGTATGCCCTTGTCCTAATACTACTTTGTCGGCTACGGTTTCTCCAAATCCTGCCGTAGTATGTAACGGGGCTTCAAGTATTACCTTAACAGCTAATCCTGCGGGAGGAGTTGCGCCATACACTTATGTTTGGAGAAATCCTTCGGGGGTGCAGGTAGTTACTAACGCTACGCTAAATGCTACCCAAAGTGGTAACTACACTGTTGAAGTAAGGGATGCAAATTATCCCATTTGCTCTTCTAAAGTGGTAACTGTTCCAGTAATCTTATCAAATATTCAGGTATCTACCTCTAAGGTTGAACCAAGCTGTGCAGGAGCAGATGGTTCTATAACTGCAACGCCAAGTGGTGCAACAGCTCCTTATAGCTATTTATGGAGCAATGGGGCTACAACACAGTTGGCTATCGGTCTTTCTCAAGGTACATATAGGGTTACGGTAACCGATGCAAATAATTGTTCTATAGTATCAAGTTCCATAATTTTAAATGCCCCTGTTTGTTCAGAAATATGTGGAAATGGAATTGATGATGATAATGACGGCTTGATAGATTGTTTCGACCCTGATTGTCCCGCATGTGCATCTAACTTCTCGTGCGGGCAGTCTGAAGTGTATTATTTGCCGCCTGTTTATGGTGAAGGAACAGCAAGTCCTACTCATTATGGTTCGCACGATATTGTGCTGTCAACACAATCGGCTTCGGCTTCGGTAAACGTGAGAACGGCAGACGGTTCTTTCAACCAGAACTATACCGTTACCAATACCTCGCCCCAGATTGTAACGCTTTCTGCCGACCCTTCCAATATGGTAGTGCAAAGCACCACGCTGAACGCTGCACAATCAAACAAAGGCTTAATCATTACTTCTAATGTACCTGTAGGCGTGGCATACAGAATCACTGCCGCCAATAACCAGGATATTGCCGTTTTAAAAGGCAGAACCGCTTTGGGCTATTCTTTCTATTGCGGTAGCCAAACAAGGCTTACAACCAATGCCGAATCTTATGAAAGACATTTTATGAGCGTAATGGCTACTGAAAACAATACACAGGTAACTATAAGAAGCACTGCGTTGCTGCAAGGTGTTTCAGGTTCTACTCCGCCAACTGTTACGGTTACTTTAAATGCAGGGCAAACCTATCTGGTAACAACCAGAAATGGCGCTAACGTTACCGTTTCAGGTTCAAGAATCACTTCAAACAAGCCTATCGCGGTTATTTCAGGTTCTCAGCACAACTGGCAACCCTACAACGGAAACCGTGATGCGGGCTTCGACCAGCTTGTTCCTGTGCATATCACAGGTACGCAATACATAGCCGTAACAAGCCCTAACACTAATAATAATTCTAACTACATCATTGCGGTGGCAATTGAAAATGGTACTACATTTCAGGTTAACGGAACAACTGTAGCTACACTTAATGCAGGGCAGTGGGCAGATTATACTTTACCAAATGCTAATACAGGTTACAGAATTAACTTTAATAAAAAGGCATATCTTTTTCACGTGTCTGCCCGTGCAGATTATGAATATGGTATGGCAATTCTGCCTCCGATAAACAACTGTATAGGTAACCTGAGTACTGTATTTTACAGAACGTCCTCAAGCTCAAGTGATGGGGCAGTGGTGCTGATACCCACTTCGGGTTTGTCGTCTTTAACATTCAGGGGGCAGCCTTATACCACTTACGGTACGGCTTCC
>CAYSGX010000409.1:0-3193 GCA_964430605.1 uncultured Chitinophagaceae bacterium | reverse complement strand
ACATTGGGGCTAAACTTTTCAGGATTGGTTTTAACCAGTTGCAATATTTCTGCTTTGCTGAATTTCAGCGGGGTGTTTAAAACTTCAAACACATCGCCATTGCTTACAATGCGCTCGCGAATATTTTCGTGTAAATAAAAAAGATTTATCTCTCTGGGGTTGGCTTGTGGCTTATAGCCCAACCGCTCTATTTCGCTAATGGTAGCGGCTGTTTGTTTGGCAACGGTTTCATTAATTAATTCCGATTCAATTACCGGGGCAAAGAGTTGTTTCAGTTGGACATTATCGGAATTAATAATAACGAGTCCATATTTTCCGAATAACTCATTGAGAATATATTGTGTGGCCGTGGCCAATGATTGGTGTTGCGTGTAGCCTTTTTCAAAAAGCGAAATAATCTCTTCGGCATAAAGCTCATTGCCTAATTGAGTTTTAAGATTTGCTGCCAATGTCGCTAAAGAATTGGGGTTATACCTGCCCGTTGCGCCACCTTGTTTTTCGTGCCATTCCAGCTTCCCGCCAAATAAGTTGAGGTGATTTATTTCTTCTATATCGTGGTCTTCGCAGCCCATCCAATATACCGGCACAAACTTATTAGCTATATATTTCTGTTGAAGTTTTTCAGCCAATTTTATGGCATGTGCTATTTTATAAATGTAGTACAACGGGCCTGTAAAAACATTGGTTTGGTGCGCGGTGGTTACGGTAAAAGTGTTTTCTTCCGAAAGTGATTTAATATTATTCTTTACTGCATGGGTAATAGTAAATTCTTGATATTGTTGTTGCAATACTTCTGCTAATACAACTCTGTTATGAAAGTTTTGTTTTTTGCTTTCAATCTGAAACTGAAAATTTTCTAATGCGGGTGCAAGATTATAAAACTGCTGAACGCTTTCTTTACCCGAAAGATAATCGCTGATGAATGATGGAAGAATGCCTGTTTGTAATAATGGTATGTGGGTATGTTGCATGGTTCAAAGATAATAATGCTGATAACGTAATGTGGTGTAAATAGTTTCTGAAAGTTTGTTAACTATTCTGAAGTAAAGAATATGACATACCCATACAGCAATTAGTATAGATAAACCAATGTGATTATCTGCAAAATTTCTTTTGCCTATCTTCAAGCAAAATAAATTTACCATGAATTATAACGAACCCAGAAAAGTTGATGTGGGAATGATAAGAACCATTCTCGTTGGCGCAGCCATTTTTATTGTAGCCTCAATGGCATTCAGTTCTTCATTTTTAACCATCGATGCCGGTAATAAAGGCGTTATATTCAGAAAGTTTGGTGGTGGCTTAGACATGAAAAAGCAATATGGGCAGGGCTTTCATGTTATTGCGCCCTGGAACACCATGTTTATCTACGATGTAAGAAAACAACAGGCCGAAGAAACAATGGATGTATTATCATCAAACGGCTTATCTATCAGCGTTGATGTTACCATTATTTATCGTCCCGAAGAAAGCAAAATTGCCGCTTTGCACAATTTAATCGGCACCGATTTTTTCAGGAAAATTGTAATTCCTGAAGTGCGTTCTTCGGTGCGAAAAATTATTGGCCGTTATACTCCCGAAGAATTGTATTCTACCAAAAGAGAAGTGGTGCAAACCGAAATTCAGAATGAAACCAATAAAATTTTGGCAGCCAATTACATTTATCTCGATGCAGTATTGATTCGCTCGGTTACTTTACCTGCCACCATCAAAACAGCCATTGAAAGCAAGCTGAAACAAGAGCAGGAATCGCTCGAATATGAATTCCGTTTACAAAAAGAACAAAAAGAAGCCGAGCGTAAATCTATAGAAGCAAAAGGTATTCAGAATTTTCAGAAAATTATTTCAGAAAGTATTACCGATAAATTGCTCACATGGAAAGGCGTGGAAGCCACACAAGATTTGGCAAAATCGCCCAACACTAAAATTGTTGTAGTGGGTGGCGGCAAAAACGGCTTGCCATTAATTCTGAATACTGATAACTAAAAATTATTTTAGCCTGAAAACAATTGTGCAGTTGTGCATTTCTATTCCGTACAAATTATTTCGGGCTGATTATTTTTGAGCAAATTTCAAGAAGCTATGGATAAAAGAGTAGCCAATGCTGCCGAAGCAATTAAAGATATTAAAGACGGAATGACATTGATGCTGGGCGGTTTTGGCCTGTGTGGCATTCCTGAAAACTGTATAGCTGCTTTGGTGGTGCAAAAAACAAGCAACCTTACTTGTATATCTAATAATGCCGGTGTAGATGATTTCGGCATAGGGCTTATGTTGCAGCAAAAACAGGTAAAGAAAATGATTGCCTCTTATGTGGGCGAGAATGCCGAATTTGAGCGACAGCTTTTAAGTGGCGAATTAGAAGTAGAACTTATTCCGCAAGGTACACTTGCTACAAGAGCGATGATGGCGGGTTATGGTATTCCCTTTTTCCCTACTCCGGCAGGCGTGGGCACCGAAGTAGCCGAAGGCAAGCAAACCGTTAACTTCAAAGGGCGCGATTATTTAATTGAAGAAGCTTTTGAAGCAGATTTTGCCATTGTAAAAGCATGGAAAGGTGACTATGCAGGCAACCTTATTTTTAAAGGCACAGCTCGCAACTTCAACCCGCTGATGGCTATGGCAGGAAAAATTACCATTGCCGAAGTAGAGGAATTAGTGCCCACCGGAGCATTACACCCCAACGAAATTCACACTCCCGGCATATATGTGCAACGCATATTTCAAGGCGTGAATTATGAGAAAAGAATTGAGCAAAGAACCGTAAGAAAAAGATAGAAAATTGGGAATCGGTTTTTGAATTTTGAATTTATACTGTTATGGCATTAACTAAAGAGCAAATTGCACAACGCATTGCACGCGAATTAAAAGACGGCTACTATGTAAACCTGGGTATTGGTATTCCCACGCTGGTAGCCAACTATATACCTCAGGGCATCAATGTAGAATTACAATCGGAAAACGGCTTATTGGGTATGGGCCCTTTTCCTGCCGAAGAGGCGGTAGATGCCGATTTAATTAATGCCGGCAAGCAAACCATTACCACGCTGCCCGGCTCGGTATTTTTCGATTCGGCAATGAGCTTTGGCATGATACGCTCGCAAAAGATAGACCTCACTGTTTTGGGCGCTATGGAAGTAGCTGAAAATGGCGACATTGCCAACTGGTAAATTCCGGGTAAAATGGTAAAAGG
>CAYSGX010000408.1:0-3195 GCA_964430605.1 uncultured Chitinophagaceae bacterium | reverse complement strand
TGGTTACTGATGCTGCGGGCAATACCGAGACTTGTTCCTTTGATGTTACCGTTATTGATAATGAGTTCCCTGTATTTGCTAATTGTCCTTCAGATATCAGCCTTGTAGCCGACAGCAACGATTGTTCACCAATTGTAAACTGGACAGCACCAACAGCTTCAGACAATTGCACAGGCTTTAATGTGGTAAATACACATAATTCGGGAGACAGATTCCCTGTGGGCACTACTACTGTAACCTATACAGTAACCGATGCGTCAGGTAATAATATTACCTGCAGTTTTGATGTTACCATTCAGCCTAAACCATTACAGATTTCATTAGAAGCTGCATTATTCAATTGCGGTTATAATATTTCCTGTAACGGATTGAGCGATGGAAGCATTGATGCTTATACACAAGGTGGCTGTTTGCCTTATACCTATGAGTGGAGCAATAGCGCTACTACTGAGGATATAAACGGGTTGACTGCTAACACGTATTCAGTAACAGTTACTGATGCTAACGGTACAACCGCTACAGCAACAATAACCTTAACTGAACCGCAATTATTAACCAACACCGCAATAGCACAAGAGTTTGCAGGTGGTTATAATGTAAGCTGTAATGGTACTGCAGACGGCAGTATAAATGTAACAGTAGCAGGAGGGTGTACGCCATATACTTATAACTGGAACAATCAGGCTACCACCGAAGATATCAGCGGTTTAGCGGCAGGTACTTATGATGTAACCATTACCGATGCCAATGGCTGTTCTACTGCGGCAAGCATCACCCTTACCCAACCTGATGCATTACAAATAAGCAATGCGGCAGTTGCTGCTGAAAGCTGTACAGGCAATAATGACGGTACAGTTGCAATCACCGTAACTGGTGGCGCAACGCCATATACTTATTACTGGAGCAACAGCGCCACTACAGATGCTATTAACAATTTAGCACCGGGCATTTACCAGGTATCGGTAGCCGATGCAAATGGATGTACTACTAATGGCACATATACTATTGTAGCAGGAACAGACTTGCAGGTATCAGCAGGTGTAACAAATGCCGAGTGTGGCGAAGACAACGGCAGCATCAGCATATCGATAGCCGGAGGAAACGCTCCCTATACTTATGAGTGGAGTAACCAAGCTACTACTGCCACTATTAGTGGTTTAGCAGGCGGTATATACACCGTTACGGTAGTGGAAGCAGGTGGTTGTTCAGCAACACAAGTAATTAATGTAGATAATATTAGCGAGATGACTGCTTCCGCAATAATTACAAATGAAACATGCAGCGAAAGCAATGGCGCTGTCAATATTACGGTAAGCGGTGGTAACGGTAACTATACCTTCAACTGGAGTAATCAGGCTACAACTGAAGATATTACTAATATAGGAGCAGGTACTTATACAGTTACGATTACAGATAACAGCAACTGTTCAATCTATTATATCGCTACAGTAACCGATGCTGCCGCCTTCCCTGTTACCGTTACCGCACAGGAAGCTACTTGTGGAGATAATAATGGCAGCGCTCTAGTAACAGTAGTTGGCACAAGATTCTACACTTATGAGTGGAGCAATGGCGCTGCTACACAAGAGTTAAGCAATGTTGAAGCAGGCATTTACAGTGTAACCGCTACCGATGAAAACGGCTGTTCTGTTTCAGCCAATGCAATTATAAACAGTATAGGGGCACCGGCTATTACTGCATTAACCACTAACGCTACTTGTGGTAATAATAATGGCGCAATCAGGTTATTCTTAACAGGCGGGCAATCACCATTTGTATTCAACTGGAGCAATGGCGCAACAGTGAGCGATATTACTGATTTAGCACCGGGCACCTATACGGTAACGGTTGAAGACCAAACCGGTTGTGATGCGGTGGAAATATTCACTATCGCAGGCGCAAACGCTGTAGTATTCCATGCTGATAAAAGTGATGCTTTGTGTAACGGTTCAGCCGATGGCGCTATAACCGTTACAGTTGACAGAGGCCAGTCTCCATTCACTTTCAACTGGAGTAATACTGAAACAACTCAAAATATCAGCGGGTTAACTGCCGGCAGCTATGAGGTAACTGTAATAGAAGCCAGCGGCTGTACCGCAGCTACCACTGTAGTAGTAGCAGAGCCTACTTTATTAGTGGCTCAATTAACAGCCGGCCAGTACAACGGTAATAACATCAGTTGCTATGGTGAAGGCGATGGCACTATTGATGTAACCGTAAGTGGTGGCACAGCGCCATATACTTTTGACTGGAGCAATAATGCTACTACTGAAGACATTAGCGATATTGCTGCTGGAATTTATAGTGTAGTGATAACCGATGCTAATGGTTGTTCATTAACGCTTTCAACAGAAATTACACAACCCGATTCGTTGAGCAATACTTTAAGCGCGTTCCAATATGAAGGCAATAATAATATCAGTTGTTATGGCGATTCTACCGGAGTAGTTACATTAACTACAACCGGTGGCACATTGCCTTATACTTATAACTGGAGTAATGAAGCAACGACTAAAGATATTAGTGGTGTTGCAGCAGGGTCTTACACGGTAACCGTTACCGATGGCAATGGTTGTGTAGCTGTTAGCAGCATTACATTAACACAACCTGAAGCCATTGCTGTTACGGGTACTATCACTACAGTAACTTGTCAGCAAGGAGAAAATGGCGCTATAGATATTACTGTAACCGGTGGCACAACACCTTATATCTACACTTGGAGTAATAATGCTGCTACCGAAGACATCAGCGGATTACCTGCAGGTATTTACACGGTAAATATCACTGATGCCAATGGTTGTACACAACAAGCTACGTTTGTGGTAGCAGCCATACCGGGCATAGACCTGTCGGCAACGACAGCTACTAATCCAACTTGTATTGAAACCACCGATGGCTTTATTACAGTAAAACCAACAGGCGGCACTGAACCGTACAACTATACCTGGAACAATGGTAATACTACCAATGAGATAGATGAATTGGGTAATGGCACTTATAGCGTAACGGTTACCGATGAGAACGGTTGTTCAGCAACAGCAACTTATGTATTGAATGGCGCTACCTGCAACAATCCTCCGGTAGCGGTAAACGATACCTTATCGACCAGCGGTGGCGCTTCGGTAGATATTCCGGTAATGAACAACGACTATGACCCTGATGGCGATAATATTGTAGTAACAGATATTACGGTAA
>CAYSGX010000407.1:634-3213 GCA_964430605.1 uncultured Chitinophagaceae bacterium | reverse complement strand
ATTCTGCCGATACTTCTGATGCCACACCCTTCGGTAAGCAATGTTTTTATTTGCACTGCTGTTTCTTTACGGCAGCCGTTGTAGCTGTAATATGCCACCTTACATTTACCGCAATGCTTGCAACGATACTTTTGCTTGTTTTTATATAAGCCCCATTTAAGCATAGATACATCACAACTACTACACTTTTTCATACCAAACACTTTGATACACTAAGGTAGTTTTTGCAAAACATTTACTGTTATAAAGCATGTTTTAAAAGAGTTTTTCTCTTTTTGATGCTTTTATATATTACTTTCAAAGAACTTTTATTTTGCTGGAATCTTTATTTTATTACTACTCTGGCTTTTACCAAACAATTTGATACATTACAAAAAAATTCAATATATGTACATATCTATATTTATTCTTCCATTCATTTTCACTATTAATTCCATAAACTCTTTATCGAAGTGTAAACCTGGCTTTACTCCATCATATATCTGCGGAACAATGTATATTTTTGTTTCTAAACTACATTCTTTAATATATTCAAACAACTTATTTTGGTTTTTAAATTTTTTAACAAATAAATTTGAAATATTAGAAAAGTTTAAAGTTTTTTTATAACCAAACGAATACTCCCAACAAGTTTCCTTTCTATATAGGTTGCTGTAGCCACGTATTTTATCTCCCTTATATCGGATTGATGTAGGATTAATTCCTGTTAATTTTGATATTCTATTTGGGTCAAATTCTTCACCAAAAATAGTTGTAATTAAATTTGTTTTTGTCGTCATATTTAATCTATCTTTTTGCCTGTGTTTAATAGGTTTTCCTTGTCCTCCTTTGGGTAATATTAATATCTCTCCCGTTTTTGTATCCTTATACAAATCATATTGTGATATTTTGGCTTTATTACCTAAGAAGTCTTTTTTTAATTGATGAGCATCTATTCCAGATTTCTTCAAAAGATTGTCAGAAATTTTATTAAAATTCTTACTTATCCCCTTAGCAGCAACTTTACCTCTCTTTTGTGTTCTTTAATTCGGATTTAATGATTTTACATAAATATCCTACGATATATTCCTTTCTCGTAGTTAACTCTATATCTTGATTCTCTACTAAATCATCTATAGCCTTATCAATTAACTCCCATAATTGAGTTTGCTCATATTCCTTGTATGGATGCTTTATTTCTTTCATCGCTTATTTTTATTTTTGGGTCCATCTGGCCATATTTGATTGCCATCAAAATCTATTTCTTTAACTTTTTTACCTGTTTTTGGGTCTGTAACATCCCAATGGTCTTTATGTTTCATATCCTTCTTCCAAATATTACCTTGTTTATCTTTCCAGCCTTGTCCACCTTTTAGCTTAATCAAGTCTCCTGGGGGCGCTTTTGAAAACTTCCCTACCGTCTTAGCTACTCTCCCAAGCTAACTTGACTTCATCTTCCCATTTTTGAATTTCTTCATTTTTTGACAGGTAAACACTAATAGGAAGAGACACTCCAAAATCTCCAATTTGTTTCAATAATTCTTTATTGAAAATTTCAAAATTACACTGCCCCCCATCAAAATAAATCTCTATAAAAATTTCAAATTCAGTCACTCCATTTTCAACAAAGAGAGTATGGTTTTTTTCTATAAACTCAATAAAATCCTTTTCGTATTTTATTATTTCACCTTCAGTTGAAAATTTCTTCTTGTGCCAAAAGGACATTCCTCCATAGCCATACTCTTCAGCATTATTAACAGGCTTTTTGTCGATAGGACTGAAGAAAGACATTATGATAAAATCACCTTGAATTTTATTGATAATTTTTTCAGGATATAAGTTGTCTCCCGAAACTGAAAAACTATATTTATAAATCATATTTAATCAAATTTTTGACCTGTGTTTATCCAATTACCTGATTTATTACTTTTTAGAAAAACTTCTTTAGTTGTTTTGTCTATATAGAAATCTGCATTGGTATCTCCTTTCAGTTGTTTGCTAAATTGTTTGAGGTAATCTTTCTTAGCTGTAGTTCCGTGCCAATTCTTTCCTGCCCCTAAAAACTTTCCTATATCATCAGGTGACATCTTTTTAGCATTCTTGGCAATATTACTTACCCCCTTAGCGGCAACTATACTTCTTCTATCTCTCTATTGCAAATAATTGAAAAATGCACACGATTTGATATACTATTAAGAAAACTCAGTTCTTCTTCACTCAAGTCTAATCCAATGCCTGCATTGTCGGTTTCAATCCAAACCCAAAAAGTAACATCAAAACGATTATCCTCTTTATACTGTGTTAAAATATCCACTTTAGATAAAAAAATAGACTTGAAGTACTTTATATGATGACTGACCGTTTCTTCTTCAAGTACAGTAAACTCCGTTTCCAATCGCCAGATATTAGAATTGCGAACATACTTAGTTCCGTCATGTTTGCTTTCCCAAGTATCACCTTTCTTAAAAGAAGTATCTGAGGGAATAATGTTCAATTCCTTTGTAATTGTATCTGGTTCAACTGTATCAGATTTAATACCAAAACTAATTTGTGTTTTTAAAACAAAATTTGGCAAGGCTTCATAGAGCTCTTAAAAATTT
>CAYSGX010000407.1:0-624 GCA_964430605.1 uncultured Chitinophagaceae bacterium | reverse complement strand
TTAAAACAAAATTATCTTTTCTCATAAATGTTTTTTTAAGGTAAATAGTCAAATAACTTTCCATAATTAATCCCATTGTGAGGGTTAACAACACTACCGTCAGACATAATTTTAAAATGTGCATTATTAGGTAGTCCCTCAGCTTTCTTCAATGCCTCAATAGCATTTTTTCCTTGTTCTTTTGTTAAGTTCAATGCTTTTAGGGTTGCATTATTCAATGTATGCCCACCTGTTTGTAGAGTCTTTACCGTCTTAGCAGCACTTAATATCTTACTAACACTCAAATATCTGTTTAAATAACGAGTCCATGGAAGGGCATCTATAAGATTTGATATATTCTCTTGGTTTTGCTCTGATGTTAAATCTCTATATACAAGCTGTCCAAATCTCATGACCGGATTGGCTCCTGTTCCATTTAAAATGTAATTCCAATCATCATCCCACTTTTGTTTATCTCCCCCCTGATACGTATAATTTGAAGATGGTTGCATATTATCCTCACCCCCCGGTCCTGCATAAAAATCGGGAATATCCTCATCTGTATAATCTCCATAATTATCAATATAGTCCCACAATTCTCCCGATAATGCATAATCCATCATGTCGCTATGCACATTATCCCAA
>CAYSGX010000406.1:0-3225 GCA_964430605.1 uncultured Chitinophagaceae bacterium | reverse complement strand
GCTTACATATACTTTATACTCTGCTATTCCCGATTCAGTATCAACGCCTGATAACGTCAACTTTATGACTGTATCGTGTTCAACAGTAAGATTTTGAATGTTGCTCACAGGTTCTACAATATCAATCGTATTGCTCCATGTGTTGGTATAAATCGGCTCGTTTTCGTCAAAAATAATCAGCGCGGTATTGGTTACTTCTGTTCCGCTTGCCAAATCAGGACGAAGCCTTACAGTGTAGCTTACTGCCGCTTCTCCGAAAGGCGGATTGGTGTTGGGCGGTAATATTCCCAGGAATGGGTCTGTGGGTAAATCGCCTGTTGTGGTATCAATGCTCACAAATGTCCATGTTACCACACCTGTCAGGGTATCAAGTTTAGCAATCACTCTGGCAACAAGCGGAATTTCAGGATACAGGTTTATTTCACCGAAAAACTCATCGCTGCGGCCCAGCAATCTTGAAGATTTTGTGCCTACATACACATTCCCGAATGTAAATGTGCTTAAATCGAAATGAGCAGGGTTGAGTGTATCAATAATAGTAACAATTTGGGCTGATGCTGTGGCAGTATCAATGTTTTCGCAGGTAATCATATAATGCACGGCATCTTCGTTGCGTTTAAAGCGGGGCTGAAGCACGCCTTCCGGTCCATAAATGGCATTAGGGTCCATACTCTGCACCGATTGAGTCTTTTTCTCTTTGGGGTCTTTATGCGTCATTTCTTCATCCAGCAATTTCAGTAAATCATCTAATTGCTTTTGCAGTTCGGGACAATCGTCCACTAATTTCATAAGCGCCTGCCGTTTGTCATCAAGCGTTTTTAAATCTTTCACATCTTTCAGCATTTTAGAAAGCCGTTCCAGCCGGGTATTGCTTGCGTTCAGGGCATTGAGCTGATCTAAAAAGTTGTCGAAATGTTCGGGGCTTATATTCATATTATTCGCCATCGTTTTATTCAGCCACGCATTTTTAGCCACATTGGCATCCAATAATTTCCCTACTCCAACATCAAGCATCACAGAACCAACCTCATCGGTAGCCGTCTGCATAGCAAAGGCGTTGGCTTCATCCAACTCCGCATTCAGAATGCCATGCATCTCAGCGGTTACTTCATAGCCGTTCCACCATGCATCAAAATGCGCACCCATCCATGCCCCGGCATTGGATAAATGCTTTTGCCCCACTTTTAATGACTTGGTAAGCGCTTTAGCCGGAACGCTCTTGGTTTGCCCGGCAGCCAAATCCATCGCATCTATGGTTTCTGCCATGAACATATTGGTAGTGTTTGACCAATGCGGGGTCTTGCACGAGCCAAACATATTCGGATGATGTGTGAACGTATAAAAGTTCGGATTGCCTGAACTGGTAGCAGTGGCTTTAAAAGGAATAGATACCGTAGCATTAGCAGGAACTTTAGGAATAGTAAGGTATAACATATACCCGTTAAATGGCTTGCCCAGCAAACTGTCAATTGCTATGGGCAAAGAAGAACTGTCGGCAAACGCTGCCGTTGCTGAATTAGGCAATGAAAATATTTCGCCTTCATGCTCTATGGTAGTAACAGCATTACGGTCTAATTTGATTTGCTTCGGTAAAAATTCCACTGTTACCGATTTAGGATAAGCAAAACCAACTACTACACCGCTGCCGTTTACGTTGCCTGCGTTAGAAACATTCAGCTCAAAATTGGTGGCTCTGTTAATGCGCCATGTGGCAGGGCCTGTAACTTCGGCTCTGCAATACGGATAACTGAAATCTTCCACTTCAAAACCGTTCGGGAAAACAACAGGGGGTTCACCCGGAATTGTTATCGTTACATCATATAATCCCGCATCGGCAAAGTGCAAATCAAAATCAGCCGACAGCAGGTTTCTTTTACTGTTGGTAGTCTTACGGGTAGGCGTTAATATATCTCCGCCCTTTGACAATGTTACCTGTGTATTGGTATCAAGACCTCCTCCATAAATCTGCATCAGGAAATCTCCGCCTGCTCCTGATTTTTTCGGCAGGTATTTTTCTACGCCTTTTATTTCTACAAAAAAAGTATCGGCAGTAATAATATTGCAGCCCGTATTCCTGGCGCGAAGCGTTACATTATACGAACCAATGCCAAAAGTTTGAGCGGGATATTTTGAACTGGAAGTAACGCCATTATCAAAATTCCATTCAAGCCAATCGGCTTTTTCTGTTTTGGCTATAAAGCCAAATTCATTTCCTGTTCGTGCCGAAATAATTTCAGCCACAGGTTGTTCGCTTTCCACCTTAAATATTACCGAGTAGCTGAAACAACCTGATGAATTAAAACGCAGATGCAGCGTATCGGCAACCGCACAGTTCAGCACAATGGTATCCCTGTGCTCGCCCAACGGCTGGTTGACATAAGCCCTGCTCAATAAGTTGCCGCCTGTTTTGTTCAGAAAATAAACCCAAAGGTCAGACCCCGTGGAGTTGCTCGTGTTGTTGTAAGTGAGGTATGCCGTAACTTTAGAACGTTCAGGCAGTACATAGCGGAAATAATCGTTGGCATCGGCAGCATTGTCAGAATAACCCACCTTGCCCCTGAGCGTATCACTCAATAAAATAACTGCTGCTGCCTGCAAAGTGTTATTCGGTTCTGCATCTGAAGGAAATGTAGAAATCATTTCATAGCGAAATGAATAGCTGTAACAATCGGAAGCGTTTATTCTGAAATACACCGTGTCGGCAGCACGGCAGAAAATATCTAAGGTGTCTGTCGGCAATACTCCTAAAGCAGTATTCACTCTCGAATAAGAGCCGATGTTGCCCTGATTTTTACTATACGCATAAAACCAAAAATCTGCTCCTGTAGAATTGGAAGTGTTTATTTTGTCCACGTAAACCCGCAATGTGCCGTCTTCGGGCAATACGCTGAAAAAATAATCGTTGGCATCGGCAGCAGTGCTGGTATATGCAATACGCCCTTTCACTGTATCGGTATGCGCAAAAAATGTTGCTTCTGTAAAAGTGTTATTTGGTTCGGCATCTCTTATACCCGAAGGAATCATCTCATAGCTAAAAGAATAGCTGTAACAATCGGAAGCGTTTATCCTGAAAAATACCGTATCTGCTGCACGGCAGAAAATATCTAAAGTGTCTGTCGGCAATACGCCCACTGCCGTGTTTGTGCGGGCATAAGAACCAATGCTGCCCTGATTTTTATTATACACATAAAACCAAAAATCCGCTCCCGTAGAATTGGAAGTGTT
>CAYSGX010000405.1:0-3268 GCA_964430605.1 uncultured Chitinophagaceae bacterium | reverse complement strand
CCTATGCCTAGAAATAACTTGCTATACTTCACAATCATCAAAATTGTCAATTGAAATAAATAATTCCTTAAAAAAAAGTTGTAATGCATCTAATATATAGAAGTAATAATCATCAACAATCCTTATTTCGTATAGACTAGCACTTTTTTCTATCAGATCTAAACCTTTGGCATCATTAATTTTACTTTTGTCTTTCCTCTCTAATAGACCGCCTTGATGAATAATTTTGTTTCTAACTATTTTTTGATTCTTCAGTTTTGTAAAATATGGCTTTACTTTATCTAGATTATTTGGATATTTTTCTTTTAAAGATGCCCAATATTTTGTTAGAATTTCATTTGACTTTTTTTGCTGATTAACTCCTTCAATGTTCTTTCTTTCGAATAACATGAACAGATTACTTTCTAGAAAAGAATAAATTAAATTGATAATAAAGTTCTTTTGATTACGCTGATATTCATTAATTATTTGCTCTTCTATTTTGTCTATCTGATCAACATAACTCAATTTTAAATCATCATCTAATGAGTTATATATTTCATCAGAATTAATGTTATTTCTTAAGTCTTCATTTAACGAGACTATTCTTTCTTCATGATATTTTATAATTGATTTTATAAAAATAACACCAATTTCAATCTCATGATTAAGGCAATTAAGAACATTAGATTTAAAAATAATGGTGTTTCTATTTGACCATAAAAGTTTTTTCTTCAAAATTGTCTTTTTTATTTTTTAATGCACCGAACAGAAAATCCGAAAGTCTTACCAAAATCAATCTTACCTACAATTCCAATCTTATAATTAATGGAGCGACTCCAAACACTACTATTATTTACCTCTGTTGAACTCCACCAACAGCCACTACTGCCTAAGCCATCAAAATGACCATAGAAATAGCGTAAACCTCCTGAGCCACCTTCAAATCCACTTCTATTAATCCCATTTCCATTATCTTTCCATCCGTTAACGCTTTTCATTTTCATTCCCGCAACTTCTTCACCACCTAAATAACTTACCAAAATATCCCAGTCTTCATTAGTTGGGACAAACCAACCAATTGGACAGATATTTCTACTATTAATAATTGTATGGCCATTATAAAGTTTACCATCGACATAATTGTTTTTACTATCATTATTATAGTAACACCACGCTTCGCTAGTCAATTTATTCCATTCTAAATTATCTTTGACATTTGGTATTACATCCCCATTAGCATATCGGGTAGTTTTTAAATTTTCACCCATCCAAACTTGGTTGCCAATTTTTACGGTTTTGTAAATATTACCATCTATATCAGTAACAGTACTATGTGTCGTTAGAGTAGTAGGTTTAGCTGTAGTAGTTGTAGTATTGCTTCCGCCAATAATTAAAGTATTATTACTATAATCAACCGTAAACTTTCCAAAACGCTGCAAAGCACTTTGTCCAAAAAGCAGAGGTGCTTCAAGGCTATGCACCACAGAAGCTTCTACATTGTAGAATTTTTGCTTTCCTATTTCTACGGTTCTTAAAACTACCTTAGTGCCTTCGGCAATATCGCCATTAGCTATTCTGTAGTATTCAGTACCTCTGAAATCGCTTTCTTTTAAGTAATCGTTTTTGTACATAAACAATGCTTCTGTTAAAGAAATAGAAACATCACTTGCACCAGTATCAAATACAAACTTCAATGCTAAACCATTTATTTTGCAGGGTACTTTATATACTCCGCCTTTCTTTTCCATTTGTATTACATCTTGCGCATGGGCAAGCGTTGCCATCAATAAAGCAATAGTAAAAAACCATTTTTTCATAACGGTAAAAATAAGGAAAAGACACAATGGTTAACAGAAGATTAAAACAAAATTACTCACCAAGTATTTCCCGAATAGAATTGTTTGCAGGAGATATTATAGTGTTTATTTCTCCAACAACTTTATTGATGAAGCCTTTACTTGCTGTTCCGATTTTATTTTGAATTATTGAATGTTCAATAGTTGCAATTCTATGTATGCGTATAAAACTTTGTTTTGGGAAAACACAATCAACATCTTCGTTATTTATTGCAACACTTAACCCATCTTGTTTTTCTTTACTTGTAATCATTACAATAATAACATCAGGGGTGTTATCAATAATATGATTGCTGATTACTAAAGCAGGACGCAACTTAGCGCTTGATAAATCGGTGAAAGGAAATAAAACAGCAATAATATCGCCTTGTTGATACATAAAATGTATTTTATTTTTTCTTTAAAAATTCATCCCAATGTTCGTCTTCTTTGCTGTTCCATTCTTTTGCAAAAGATTTTTCAGACAATGCCATTGTTGCTTTAGTCTCATTATTTTCATCAGAATCAATAATACGTAGCTTAATATTTAGTTCTTTCGCTAATTGAACTAAAACATCAAACTTACTTTTGCTGTTGGTTTCTAAAATAAGCGTTTTCATGATTGTAAAAATAGGAAAAAGAATGAGTTTCTGTTTCCAAGAGGCTATATTGCCTTAGCCTTATTGTTTATACCTATAAGCTTTTTGAAAGACTACATAGACATAATATATCTGCTTTGTAAACAGCAATATGCTCTTGGCAAGGCGGAATAAGTTTTTGGTGAGAGGCATACACAGCCAACGCCCATAGCGGAGGAGCATCATGAATAGCAAAATAAAAAAACCTTCGCATAAAGCGAAGGCTTCTCGAACATTAGAGTAGATAAAGAGTTCCACTTCTTGCAGAAGAAGTGGAACTCAATAAAAATCAAAAGACTATTGCACCACCACTTTTTTCATAATGCGGTAAGTGCCATTCTGAATATTCACCGTGTAAACGCCTTTCGCAAACATACCGACATCAAAACGTTGCGTATTGCTGCCTTTGATGCAGTCAGTAGTTTCGGCATATACTATTCTTCCCAAAGCATCGTGCCATGTAAAGCTGATTTCAGCATCTTGCAACAATTCAAGACCAATATTTACATAATGCTCGGCAGGGTTTGGATACAGCGTAATTGTTTCAAACAACGATACCTTTTCAGCTATACTTGTCGGCACAGGCTCTACGGTGATTACCTGTGTCATGGTATCGCTTCCGCAAGGATTTATGGCAACCAAAGTAACCGTATAATAATTACCACTGCTATACACATGAATCGGGTCTGACAAATAGCTTGCCGTTGCGCCATCGCCAAAGAACCAGATATACACCGTGTTCGGGTCAGTCTGATTATAAAAACTCCACAATGGTAGTAGAATCAATCACTTGAGCCGTAAATGATGCTATCG
>CAYSGX010000404.1:0-3275 GCA_964430605.1 uncultured Chitinophagaceae bacterium | reverse complement strand
AAACGGAGGAGCGTATCAATTGTCAAATACAAATACAAATCAGATCTATTCCTTCTTATGGAAACTTTCAGGGATCTATTCAAATACAGTCCACTCGTCCCGCATTTAATTCTTCTTATAATTCTGTATTACTTACTCATTCCGACCAGTCATGGCGTTTTGAATATGTGCAGTTTCAGCCATTAATATTTACAGAAGGCGTATATACCGATAATCTTACGGCTTTGCTGGCCTTTTATGCTTATTTGATAATTGGTTTAGATTATGATTCTTATGCGCTGAAAGGCGGCTCGTTATATTTGCAGAAAGCGCAGGAAGTTGTAAACCTTGTGCCGCAAAACGGTGAGTATGCAGGCGGCTGGAGACAAGCCGATGGTAACTTGCGTAACCGCTACTGGATTATCGAAAACGTATTGAACCCGCGGTTTTCAGAAAAATTAATTATGAATACCACCGCCTGGCAATGGATAAAATGTATGATGATGCCCGCACAGCAAGAGCTTTGATTACTGCCCAAATAAAAAGTATAGAGCCTGTATTTTCTTCCAACCCCAATGCTATGGTGCTGCAAATGTTTTTTGCTGCCAAGCAAAACGAGTTTATTAATCTCTACTCTAAAGCTTCGCCACAGGAAAAAGCCGAAGCCGTAAACCTGCTTACCAAATACGACCCCGTGAACGGGCAGAAGTATGGGGCTATTAGTGGCAGTAAGTAATGTTGCGTGCATTTTTTACTGAAACAATTGAAAGTAATTTATCAGCATCACAGATTTAGCGGATTAAAAGATTTCACGGAAAATGATTGTTGGTATTTTCAAAATTGGTGTAAAAGGTGGCACGCCAAGACGCGAAGTCGCAAAGGGTGTAGAACCTTTCGAATTGCAGTGATCCTCTTTGTGCAATAATTTATTTGTAACACAAAGCGGCACAAAGACCACACAAAGTTTCACAAAGCGGATTTCCCTTGCAGATGCAGATTCAAAATCTGTGGCATCTTGTAATCTGTTTCATCTGTGATGGCTATCGGGATTATCGAAGGATATAGCATTTTCATGGTTCGACAAGCTCCATGACAGACTTTCCCTATTGTTCGGAAACAATAAAATGACTTATGAAAGAGGTCTAATAAAAAATATTTTTTTTGGGGTAGAGGAATCCACACCGCTTCATCCAAAACCTATTACTGAAAACTTAGAACATAAAACTAAAAACCAATTCCCAAAACTATTTAATGGCTATTTTTACGCCACAATATGCTGCGCAAACTCACCATAAGCAATTATGTAATTATCGATCATCTGGAAATAGATTTTTCAGCATCGCTGAATATGATTACCGGTGAAACGGGTGCGGGAAAATCTATTTTGCTGGGTGCGCTTTCTTTAATTCTTGGTCAACGTGCCGATTCAAAAGTGCTGCATACAGCCGGAAAAAAATGTGTGGTAGAAGCGGTGTTTCAAATTAAGAAACATAAGCTGCAATCTTTTTTCGAAGCCCATGAACTCGATTATGACGATACTACCATTGTAAGAAGAGAAATTAGCGAAAGCGGAAAATCGAGAGCGTTTGTTAACGATACTCCCGTAAACCTGCAAGCGCTGAAAGACTTGGGCGAGCAACTGGTGAATGTGCATTCGCAGCACGAAACTTTATCGTTGAACAATCCTGCTTTTCAAACCGAATTGATTGATGGCGTAGCGGGGCATGAAAAAGCGTTGCAGGAATTTGCTGCGCTGTATAAAGAATATAAAAATGAAATTGCCAAACTCGAAAAAATAAAGCGGGAATATGTTTCATTAGGTGGCGATGCCGAATATCTGGCTTTTCAGTTAAATGAATTGAAAGGAGCCGGCTTGCACGGTGGCGAGCAGGAAACTTTAGAGCAAGAACAAAAAACGCTTGAACATTCCGAAGAAATAAAATCAAACTTATCGAAAGCATTGCACTTGCTGCAACAATCTGATGAAGCGGTAAATACTAAGTTGATAAGCGTTTCAGAATTATTAGAACAATTGAAAAAGTTTCAGCCCGCAGTGGGCGAGCTTGCCGGGCGCGTTGAAAGCGCTTATATAGAACTGAAAGATATTGCTGAATCGATAGAACAAATTGCCGATAACACCATACTCAACAGCGAGCGCGTTGAAGAAGTGCAGGAGCGGCTGAACACCATTTATCGCCTGCATAAAAAACATAAAACCGTTACGTTGCAAGATTTGCTGGCTATTCAATACAGTCTGGAAGATAAGTTGTATCTCATAGAGAAGCACGATATAGAAGTACAAAAGATTGAAGCTGCTATTAAGCAATTGAAAAATAAGCTGGTAGCAAAAGGAAAAACCATACACGATAACCGAACGAAAGTGGCTCCTGCCATTGTAAAAAAAGTAAAAGAAGGCTTGCAATATGTAGGTATGTTGAATACCGAATTTGCTATTGATATCCAGTTGCAGGATTTTGAAAAAATTACCACATCGGGTTTAGATAAAATACGGTTTTTGTTTTCGGCCAATAAAGGTGTAACACCCGATGAACTGCGCAAGATTGCTTCGGGTGGTGAGTTGTCGCGGTTGATGCTGGTGCTGAAATCGCTTACTGCCGAAAACACTTCGCTGCCCACTTTAATTTTCGATGAAATAGACACGGGCATTAGTGGCGAAGTTGCCGATAAAGTGGGCAGGCAAATGGAGCAACTGGCAAAACATCATCAGGTAATTGCCATAACGCACCTGCCGCAAATTGCCAGCAAAGGCAACAGCCATTTCTTTGTGTATAAAGACGATTCGGGCAGTAAAACTTTGAGCCGCATTAAGAAACTTTCTGAAACCGAAAGGGTAGAAGAGATTGCGAAAATGCTGGTAGGGGAAAAGGTTACCGATAATGCTTTGAAGAGCGCTAAAGACTTGCTGAGTGTATAAGAGATGTCTTCGGGAAATAGCTTTCTGCATTTGACGGGTCGTGTCATGGTGCAGTGAGTTTGTCGAAACTAAAACGGCTTATCCGGAAATTTTAAATTAACATGAGCGTAGTAGTAATTACAAATCGCCCAACTGCGGCCTCAGCACAATTTCTTCCACATCGGTTCTGTCGCTTAGCTCATATACGCTGTAAACCATCTTGGCAACATCTTCCGCAGGCATAAATCTTTCTTTGGGAATATCAACGCCACTCCACGATGCTGTTAGTGTCGCACCGGGCATCACCGAGCATACTTTTATGCCAAAAGACTTCATTTCTTCTCTTAACGATTTTGAAAAACCTAACATGGCAAATTTCGAC
>CAYSGX010000403.1:0-3285 GCA_964430605.1 uncultured Chitinophagaceae bacterium | reverse complement strand
TGCAATGTTGCAGAAAAAATGGAAAGCAGGTAAAAAAGAATTGTTTCCTGCCTTACTGCAAGAAGTAAAAGACATTGCTGAATTTAATGCAACCTCTTTTGAAGCGGTAATAAAAGGCTTTATGGCTGCCAACAGTTTAGGTATGGGCGATGTGGGACCTATATTAAGAATTGCTTTAGCAGGCACTATGCAAGGTCCGCCTGTTTTTGAAATGGCTGCTTTGATTGGGAAAGATGAAACTGTTGCACGCTTTGAAAAAGCATTAAACGTTTTTGACTCATTAGTTGCACAATAAATCAGACCTTTTTCATAATTCAATGTCCAATTATTTCTGAAAAAAGCTACTATTGAAGTAAAGTGTACTATCCAAGCACTCCCACAAGTTGCAGTGAAGCGTAAATCCCAAACTCGCTTCGGGAGGGGAGTTGTAGAGGATTCTTTTTATTTGTTCTGTCTGAAATATTGTATTGACAAGAGTTTCAACATTATTTTTCGGTGTAATTATGAAAGAGGTCTATTCTTACAACGGCTTAAACTGTTCAAAACCCTGCTTGCAATCGAAGCAGAAATGTAAGGCGCGGCACAAGGTAGCTCCGAAAGGGGAATTTAAAGAAGTGTTGCTGCTGCCGCAGTGAGGACATTTAGCTTTTTCCAAGAGTTCGTTAGTGATATTGCCATCGTGTTTGGGTGGTGGCGACAGGCGAAATGCTTCTAATTGTTTTCTTCCTGTTTCGGTAATCAGGTTGCTGCTCCAGCGTTTTTCAAAATCAACAATCACTTCTACTTTATCGAAACCTAAATCTTCCACTGTTTTTTTTACCTGCTGCTGCATATAATTAATAGCAGGACAGCCGACAAACGTAGGGGTCATTTTCACTACAGCCGAATTGTTTTTTTCATCAACTTCCACACCTGTAATAATACCCATATCCACCACAGAAATAACAGGTATTTCGGGGTCTTTGACGGAGTGAAGCGCGTCATAGACCCTTTGTTGTAATGGAGATATATTTTCTGTTAAGTTCATTTCGAAGAAATATAAGGTTAGAAAGTTGAAAAGTAAACAAAGAACCTTATAACTTTTAAACTTTATAACCTTCTAACATTTTTTCACCACTGCGTCTCAGCATCTAACCTGAACACTTCCGTCATTTCATCTAACATCGGTTGCAGGTGTTCGGTATGAAAACCTTTTCTGCCGCCATAGTGTGCGGTGATGTCTTTTACTTCGGGCAGCTTTAATTCAGTTTGTGAAATAATATTTTCAATTGCCTGTAACCATTTTTCCTGCAATGCTTTTTCGCCTTCAAAAATATTTTCCGCTTGCAGTTGCGCATCAAATTCAGTCGGCTCAAAAATGCCGTATGCCAAAGGGAAAGCGATGTTCAACGCGCTTTGCATTCTTGCCTTGCTTTCTTCGGTAGCAGTGCCAAGTCTTTTAATCCAAGTATCGGCATGAAGAATATGATATTTCAGTTCGCCTTTCACTTTCTTAGCCAAATCAGCCAACGGCTTGTATGATGAATGTTGCAACGCTTCGAAGCGTAGAAACTCGGCATGGTCGTATAAAAAATGGCGCACCAAGCTGAAATCATATTCTCCAATGGGCAACTCTACAAGATGACAACAAAGGAAATCTTTTTCATTTCTGGTAAACGCAATAGTATCGGGAGCTTGCTCGCCCAACTGCTCGTGCAATATGGAATACAAAGCGTTGGCAATGCCGACTTTATCCTGCGCCATAGAAGAGAACGCGATGTCTTCTTCAAGCATGGGCCCCAAGCCAGTCCATTCTGAATTACGATGGCCGATAATAAGCGCATCATCTGCGATGCGGTAGAGGAGGTTTTTTAGTGAATCCATTTTTTCTTTTGTTTGAAAGTTATAAAATGAAAAGGTTATAAGGTTGAAATGTTATAAAGTTTGAAAGTTAACGTGTACAACTGTTGTTCCCTGAACCTTATAACTTTATAACCTTGTAACATTTTATCCGTTTATCTGTTGTTCTTTCTGAAACTTCTCAATCCTGTCTCTCACCTTAGAATAAATGCCTGCTTCACGATGCACCTTTTCGGGCACGGTGGCAAACATATCTTCATCTTCCATATTGAAAGCAAAAATGTTCGATGTTTTCACCACCCAAAGGTTCACGCATTTTCCCCTGCGGGCGTATTGCTCTTTGGCTAAAACCAACGCCATTTCAGGGTCGGGCGCGTGAACGCTGCCTGTATGAATGTGCTGCTTGCCGCGCTTTTCCTGATGAAATACTTCGTAAGTATGCCACACTTCTTCGGTGGTCAATGCGCCATCGTTGTTTTGCAAATCAACGCGATTAATTCTTGGGTCTAACGATTTCATTTTTATATTTTTTTATGGAACGCAGATGTGTTATGATTTTTATGGTCAGTTATGATAATCATAAAATATCATAATCATCATAATTAATCAGCGTTCTATTATTTATGCCAACGGAATAGTATATTTTTCACTCGGACTCATTAATGCCTGACGCACCCAACGACCATGCTCTTCAGCCCATCTGCGCACGGCTAATCTTTCTTTGTTACAAGGTCCATCGCCATTAATCACGCGCTTAAATTCGTCCCAATCGGGGTCGCTGAATTCCCAGCGTTTGGTATCGGGATTTTTGCGCAGGTTCGGGTCGGGAAAAGTAATGCCCACTTCCCAAACCTTTGGCACATACATATCGAGAAACTGGTTGCGCATATCATCGTTCGTTCCCATTTTCACTTTCCACTTCACCAATTTTTCGGTATGCACCGATTCTTTATCGGGCGGACCGAAGAAATGCAGCATCGGCTTATACCAACGGTTTACTGCCGCCTGAATCATTTCCCTTTGCTTTTTTGTGCCTGTTGCCAACGCCACAAAATTGTCGTGCCCCTGCTTTAAGTGAAATGCTTCTTCGGCACAAATTCTTTCCAGCGCACGGCAATAAGGCGCGTAAGAACCTTTGGAATTTGCCAACTGGTTCACAATGGCAGCCGCATCAATCAGGAAGCCGATAAACGCCACATCAGCCCATGTTTCAGCAGGATAATTAAACACGTTGCTGTATTTCGATTTGCCCGAAAGCAGGTCGTTAATCATGGCTTCGCGGGGCTTGCCCAATGTTTCGGCAGCTGTGTAGAGCAAATGTCCGTGCCCGATTTCGTCCTGCACTTTGGCAATCAACGCCATTTTACGCTTGAAGCCCGGGGCGCGGGTAATCCAGGTGCCTTCGGGCAGTGCGCCAATAATTTCGCTGTGCGCGTGCTGCTCAAT
>CAYSGX010000402.1:0-3299 GCA_964430605.1 uncultured Chitinophagaceae bacterium | reverse complement strand
GGGGGAGGTATAACCACCGCCACCCGAACAGGCTTAGCGGCAGGAACCTATACCGTAACCATAACCGATTCAAGAAATTGTACTACAACAGCCAATAACACTGTAACACAGCCTGCATCAGCATTATCGGGCAGTGTAACCGTAAATCAACATGTAGCTTGCCTGGGTGGTAATAATGGCTCAATAACTGCAAGTGGGAGTGGAAGTACGTCACCTTATACTTATAACTGGGGAGGCGGCATAACCACTGCGACCAGAACAGGTTTAGCGGCAGGAACCTATACAGTAACCATAACCGATTCAAAAAGTTGCACCACAACAGCTAATAATACAGTAACCCAGCCAAGCGCTTTAGTTGCAGGCATTATTGTAAACCAGCATGTTACTTGTAATGGTTGCAACAATGGTTCTGTTACAGCAAGCGGCAGTGGAGGCACATCGCCTTATACTTATAACTGGGGAGGCGGCATAACTTCAGCAACCAGAAATTCTTTACCGGCAGGAAATTATACGGTTACCATTACTGATAACGCAGGTTGTACATCAACAGCAAGCACTACAGTGAATGAAGTTAATGTATTAGCAAATTATGAATTTAGAAAAGCGGTTACTGTAGATGCGTCAAAAGTATGTGGTAATAATGCTTTATCAAACTTCCCTGTTTTGATAAATATTACCGATAACGATTTAAGAACATTATCTAATGGCGGCAAAGTGTATAACTCTAATGGCTGGGATATAACCTTCACCGATAGCGATGGAGCAACTTTATTAAATCATGAAGTGGAAAGTTATACCGCTTCTAACGGTGCTTACAGAGCGTGGGTTCAAATTCCTTCACTACCTAATTCAACCAATAAAATAATCTATATGTATTATGGTAAGGTAGGAAGCGTAAGTAATCCTTCAACAAAAAATACATGGAATAGTGAATATGCGGGCGTATGGCATTTGCAAGGTAATTATTCAGATGCAACTTCAAACAATAATAATGGCACAAATTACAGTACAACTTCTGCAACAGGCAAAATTGGCGATGCAAGAAGCTTTAACGGCAGTAATCAGTACATAGATTGTGGGCAAAACAATACATTAAAATTAACCAATGGCGCCACTGTTTCTGCTTGGGTATATAGAAATGGTAACGAAGGCCATATTATTAATATGGGCGGTGGCTGGGAAGATTATGGTTACTCGCTGTTTTGGACCGGCAATAATATCAGAATTGAATTGCAGAAAAATGGCCAGAAAACCATGTGCGATAATGCCGCGCCTACTCAAAACGCTTGGCATCATGTAGCTTTCACATGGAGCAATGCAGATAATACCATCAGAACTTTTATTGATGGTGTTCAGGCCGGGAATACCTGTAGCTTTAACGCGCCAATTGGCACCCCAATACAAAATTTACAGATTGGTAAAAACGCTTTTCAGTCTGGAAATGTATTTGGAGGTTATATAGATGAAGCAAGAGTATTAAATACCGCTAAAAGCGCGGGCTGGATTTGTACCGAATATAATAACCAAAACAGCCCCGCGACATTCTATACTGTCGGAACTGCCGAATCTTTAGTGCCGGCCGGGACTATTATATGGAGAGGCACAACCAATCAAAACTGGTCAACTTCTGGTAACTGGAGTACCAACAGTGTGCCTACTGTTACAGATAGCGTTTATGTTCCTGCCGGAACACCAAATCCTTTAAATTTAAATGGCTCAGGCACTTACAATGTTAAACATATCTATTTCGATAGTTTGGCCACTTTAAGCAGCGCTTCCGGGGCAACATTAAATATAAAAGGCAACCTGCATGTTAATAGCTGTGGCTTTAATGTAAATAATGGCCACATAAAATTCAATGGCAATGTAGCTCAATACATCTATGCGCCTTGCAAAACCGCATTTTATCGCTTGTATATCGAAAATACTTCCGGTACAGGCGTGTATTTATCCGGTGCAAGTGTTCAGGTTAACCACGAGTTGTATTTAAGAGACGGCTACTTATATACAGGTGGCGATACGGTAATAGTAGCAAGAAACAGCGCCAATAACAGCATTAAAGAATACAATGAAGATGAAAGCCATGTAGTAGGTTATCTTACAAGGTATTTGAATAAAAATAAAGATACCTATGCCTTCCCGGTAGGTAAAGGAGATGCTCAGTCATCTTATCCTATAAGTATTAAGAATAACGATATGGAAGGTATTTCACAGCTTACGGTCATTTTCAGGGATTTAGATGAAGACCCTCACGTAATTAGCAACATATTAGCAAGTATGAATGTTGCTGAAGATGGTATTACTTATAACAGACTTTGTGATGAAGGCATGTGGACAATAGAACCTAATATTCAGCCTACAAAAGGAAGCTATAATATAATAGCAGACCTTAAAAATTTCAGATCTATCATCAGTACAGAATTTGGTATTCTGAAAAAACCTTCAGGCTCGGAAACATCTAACTGGGGCTTGGGTAATGGGCAACGAAACAATAATATTGTTGGTAATATATTGCAAGGGCTTAGCAATGTACTTGAAAACTCTAAAGCGCAAAGAAACGGGCTTACCAGCTTCTCTGATTTTGGGGTGGGAGATAATGACGGTGGTACAGGGTTACCTATTGAGTTAATTTCTTTTACCGGAACAATGAATATTAAAACAAAAGCGGCAGACCTGTTCTGGAGCACCGCCACTGAGATAAATAATGAAGTATTTGTTGTGCAACGTTCATTAGATGGTGTAATATTTGAAGAAATAGGCCGTGTGGCAGGTGCTGGCAACAGTAGCGCTACTTTGAGCTACACTTTTTCCGATACGCAACCTGAAAAAGGCATCGCGTACTACAGGCTGAAACAAATTGATTTTGATGGTAAATATGCGCACTCAGATTTAATTAGCATTACCAATGTAGAAGTAAGTAGCAGCGTTGCCGATATTGAGGTTAAAGTATATCCTAACCCTACCGATGGCATCATTAAAATATTTGCACCTACCGATGAACCGGAAATTCATATTCATATTATTGATATCAATGGTTCAGTAATTAAATCGGTAACAGCAAATAACGATTCTGAAGATTTCTTTATAACCATGAATTTGAAAGGTTATTTAAATCCGGGTTACTACTTTGTGAAGGTTTCAGGGCAAAATTTCGCTTCATTTAAGAAAATTCAGGTATTTAAGAATTAATGGTTGCAACGATGGTTCTGTTACAGCAGCGGCAGTGGAGGCACATCTCCTTATACCTATAACGAGTGTGGTGGTATAACCACTGCTCCAGAAATTTTTTATCAGCAGGA
>CAYSGX010000401.1:1330-3303 GCA_964430605.1 uncultured Chitinophagaceae bacterium | reverse complement strand
TTTTGCTGATACAAATGATTTTACAGCAATATCAGCCCGATATGATTATAGGGCTTGACGGCTACAACGATATGCTGACTTTTAAACTGAACCGCTTCTACCCTTCTGGCTATAATTTGCCGCCTCACAACTGGCAGCAGTTCAGAATTATTAAAGACAAAACCTTTCAAAGCAAGTGGTACAGCCGTTTCGCACTGCCGTTTCACAGTATCAACCGCGCCAAAGATTTTTTTATCAGAAATGCCCAAGAAAAAAAATACGACTGGAACAGCGTAACCGATTCAGTGGCTGCTGCATACGCAGAGGGTTATTGGAACGTAGTGCAGGACAACCGTGATTTCTGCAAATCGAAAGATATTGAGTATGTAAGTTTTTTACAGCCTGTAATATTTTATAACCCACTTTCAGAACCTGATTTTCCTGAACACAAAGCCCTGTCAAAAATTTACCGACAAATGGAAAATCATTATAAACAAGCCGAATTTGCACATAGCTTAATCCCCGCTTTCCACAAATGCAAAGGCATGTACACCGATGACTGTCATATTAATACCGAAGGAAATCAGATTATCGCTATTGCTATTGCGGAAAAAATTAAGGCTCAATTAATTTCCGAGTAAACAACGAATACATAAGAGAATCAATAATTTTGCGCTCAACTTAAAACTATGCACCACTACACCGCACTTACTTTCAACACTACCGATACTGATACTAAAGAAATACTAACAGCCGTTTTAAACGATGCGGGCTTTGAAGGGTTTGAAGAAGGCGATGATTATGTAAAAGCTTTTATTCCTGCCGAAACCTTTGCCCAACTGGATATTGCCGAAATTCTTTCGGGTTTTGAAATACTAAAACCACTCGCCTACACTACCGAAAATATTATGCCCATCAACTGGAATGCCGAATGGGAAAAAAACTTTCAGCCGGTATATGTGAGCAATCAAATTCAGATTAGGGCATCGTTTCACCCCAAGCAAAGCCACTACCCTATTGATATTGTGATAGACCCTAAAATGTCTTTCGGCACGGGGCATCATGAAACCACCTATATGATGAGCGAAACCATGCTCGATATTAATTTCAACAACAAAACCGTTTTTGACTTCGGAAGCGGCACCGGCATTTTATCTGTTCTCGCGGCAAAACTGGGTGCAAAAAGCGTATATGCTTTAGACCATGAAGAATGGGCTTATCACAATTGTGTAGAAAATGCTATGCTGAATAATGTATCGTGTATTGAAGCCGTATTTGGCGATGAGGAAAAATTTCCCGCCACAAGTTTCGATATTATTCTCGCCAATATAAACCGAAACATCATTAGTAAAAACACGCCTGCATTAGCAGCCTTAATGCACGCTGAAAGCCAATTGCTCATTAGCGGTTTTTTGACAAGCGATGAGCAATATCTTTTAGAAATAGCCACTAATAATCATTTAAAACCGTTGGGCAGAAAAGAAAAAAACGGTTGGATTTGTCTTAACTTAGTAAAAAGAATTGCCTGATGAAATCATTTTTGTGGTTGGCAACAGGGAATTATCTCACTCGTAGTTGCGCATTTTGGATATTTTTTGATATGCACCTGATAATCACAAGAGTAAAAAAATGAATTTTATAGGAAGGTACGTATATTTAAGAGTTATCGGCAACCGTGCAACGAAGACACCAACTTTAAAAGCTGTTATAAAAACTGTCTTATTCGCAATTAAAAAATGCATACTTCTAAAAATGGAATACATAACATTAACAATTAAAACATAAATACAATGAACTGCAGAAAATCATTTTACATAGCCATTCTTCTTTTTCTCCTTCCCTTTTTCTCCTTTTCCCAGGAATATCTAAAGTCATTTTCAGGATCTTTGTATTCTGTATCTTTTAGCCCTGATGGAAAATATATTGCAAATGGTGCTTCTAAAACAATAAAACTCTGGGATGTATCCACAGGGACATGTGTCCGCACTTTTTCA
>CAYSGX010000401.1:0-1230 GCA_964430605.1 uncultured Chitinophagaceae bacterium | reverse complement strand
AAACTCTGGGATGTATCCACAGGGACATGTGTCCGCACTTTTTCAGAGCATTCTGAATATGTCCGTTCTGTATCTTTCAGTTCTGATGGGAAATTTATTGCAAGTGGTTCTAAGGATAAAACAATAAAACTCTGGGATGTTTCCACAGGGAATTGTGTTCGAACTATTTCCGGACATCCAGGATTGGTGGAGTCTGTATCTTTTAGCCCTGACGGGAAATATATTGCAAGTGGTTCTGAGGATAAAACAATAAAACTCTGGGAGATGCAAACAGGGAATTGTGTCCGCACTTTTTCCGGACATCTAGGATGGGTGGAGTCTGTATCTTTTAGCCCTGATGGTAAATATATTGTAAGCGGTTGTAATGGCAACACAATAAAACTTTGGGATGTTTCCACAGGGACATGTGTCCGCACTTTTTTAGGGCATTCTAACGGTGTTTATTCAGTATCTTTTAGTCCTAATGGGAAATATATTGCAAGTAGTTCTAGCGATGGAACAGTAAAACTATGGGAGGTGCAAACCAAAGAAGATTGGGTTTATCATGGTGCTGTGCAAGGATTAGTAAAAGAAGGAAATGTAAAAGAATTGGATGCTTATCTAAATGCTTATCCGAACGGGAAATATAAAGTTAAAATCAATAGCTTGTTAGCTGAAACGCGGCTTTATGATAAAGCGAAAAATGGTGGTTTAAAGGAGTGTAATGATTATCTGTCAATTTATCCTAAAGGCGTATATTCAACCAGAGTTTTGAAGTGGAAGAATGATAAAATACAGGATAACAATAGAATGCTTAGCAATCAAACACTTTGGAAACTTGGTAACAAGTTATGTATCAAAACATCAGGAGGAATTACGTGTGGTGTGCTTAACCAATGGAATGAAGATAAGAGTTCTTTTTTAGTTAAAATCGTTACAAGTCCTGGAGGTGAACTTGGTGGTGAAAAACTTACAAAAAACAACACTATTTGGGTTAAAACATCTGACGCTGGTTGGCATAAATGTTCAGACGAAGAAATTCAAAAATCTCTTGCTGAAGATAATAGTGAACCAGTCGCTATAGCTCCTACACCTACCAACACCTTCAAATATCATGTTGGTGATTATGTATCCAACTATACATGGGCGAAAGAAAGCGGATGGAAAGGTAGAATTGTAGATAAAAATATAGAGAGTCACAAATATAGAGTTAGAATAACCTCTGTATATCTTAGTGGCTTTTGGTCAACG
>CAYSGX010000400.1:0-3308 GCA_964430605.1 uncultured Chitinophagaceae bacterium | reverse complement strand
GCTGCACTACATTCTGAACGGCATCGAAATAACCTGTACCTACAAAAGACTGGTGCTTCACTGCTTTGAAACCGTCTTTTTCCAAAGCAAATTCACGTTGCTGCAATTCGCTGAATCCTGCCATGCCACGCTCTACATACGCTTTGCTCAATTCAAACATAGAGGTGTTCAACGCATGGAAGCCTGCCAAAGTGATAAACTGGAATTTGTAGCCCATAGCGGCTAATTCTTCACGGAAAGTTTCCATTTGTTTTACGTCCATAAACTTCGCCCAGTTGAATGAAGGCGAACAGTTGTAAGCCAACATTTTCCCCGGATATTTAGCATGAATGCCTTGTGCAAATTCACGTGCCAAGCCTAAATCAGGATTTCCTGTTTCCATCCAGATTAAATCGGCATAAGGCGCATAGCTCAAGCCCCTGTCAATACCCTGTTCCAAACCGTTTTTCACATAGTAATAGCCTTCGGGAGTACGCTGTCCTGTAATGAATTTATGGTCGCGCTCATCAATATCGGAAGTAATCAAATTAGCAGCTTCGGCATCGGTACGGGCAATTACCAAAGTAGGCACATTGCATACGTCAGCCGCTAAGCGTGCAGCTACTAATTTATTGATAGCTTCCTGTGTAGGCACTAATACCTTTCCGCCCAAGTGTCCGCATTTTTTAGCAGAAGCCAACTGGTCTTCCCAGTGTACGCCTGCCGCACCCGCTTCAATCATGCCTTTCATCAACTCGAAAGCATTCAGATTTCCTCCGAAACCTGCTTCTGCATCAGCAACAATAGGCACTAACCAATCGCGCTGTGGTTCACCGTCAAGATATTCAATCTGGTCTCTGCGCAACAAGGCGTTGTTAATTCTTTTTACCACAGCAGGAACAGAATTAGCAGGATACAACGATTGGTCAGGATACATTTCGCTGCCCAAATTAGCATCGGCAGCTACCTGCCAGCCTGAAAGATAAATGGCTTTCATACCTGCCGCAACTTCCTGCACTGCCTGATTGCCTGTAAGTGCGCCAAGACCTGCCACCCACGAATCGGTATGCAGACGGTTCCACAATTTTTCTGCTCCGTTTTTTGCCAAAGTGTATTCGATTTGCACCGAACCTGCAATATTAATTACTTCTTCTGCTGTGTAAGGACGATTAACTCCTTTCCAACGGGGATTAGTTTCCCATTCTTTTTTAAGCGCAACGGCTCTTTCTTGTTTTGTCATTGTTTAATGAATGTTTATTGATGTTTAAAATATTTTTTAGACGACAGACCACTGACGGCTGACGACAGTTTTTATTTCAATGAATTTCTGTATTTGTTAATCATTTTAAAAAGTACCTCAACCCTGTCATAATATTCTGTAAACTCTTCCTGCGTAATGTACTTTCTATTTATGGCGTGATACAGGCAAGTAATAATTTCAGTACAAGAACGAATTGAATAGCCCAAAAACTTTTTATTCTCTGCATTACTTTGTCCTGTTGAACCTTCGGCAATATTTAATGAAACAGAATCAGTGGCACGTTTCATTTGCGAAGTAAGATTGAATATTTCTTCCTTCGGAAATTTTCTTGTCAGCAAATGAACATCATCTGCCAGCTTCACTGCATCTTGCCAAACTCTTAAATTTTCAAACTTAAATGGCATATCCTCTTTTTTGCTGTTGTCCGTTGTCAATTATTTTTTACTGTCGTCTGCCGTCCGTTGTCTGTGGTCTATTATATTTTCTCATAAGCAGGCAATGTCAAAAACTCCACATAATCATCTGACAATACCAAACGGTTAAAAATTTCGATTGCTTCCGAAAATCTTCCTTTTTCAAAGGCTTCTGCTCCAACATACACTTTCACATTTTCTAATTCGGAAGGAAGTATTTCATTATACAATTCTTTGGTAACGGTTCTGCCATCGTCTAACTTGCTCGCATTTTTAATCCATTGCCAAACCTGTGTGCGTGAAATTTCGGCAGTAGCTGCATCTTCCATCAGATTATGCAAAGCAGCAGCACCTACGCCACGCAACCAACTTTCGATATACAGAATACCTACATTGATATTCATGCGCAATCCTGCTTCGGTAATTGTTCCCGCAGGGACAGTCAATAAATCTTGCTGAGTAATTACATCGCTTTCGCGTTTCACTTCTATCTGATTAGCAGCAGGCATGTGTTCGTTGAAAATATCCATAGCTACCTGCACTAATCCGGGGTGCGCTACCCATGAGCCATCGTGTCCGTTTTTCACTTCACGAAGTTTGTCCTGCTTTACTTTTTCGATAGCGGCATTGTTGGCAGCCTCATTATTTTTAATCGGAATAAATGCTGCCATACCTCCCATAGCGTGAACGCCACGCTTGTGGCAAGTCTGGATTACCAAACGCGAATAAGCGTCCATGAAAGGCACTGCCATTGTTACCTGACTTCTGTCGGGCAAAATATACCCTGAAACGTTTCTTAATTTTTTGATATAGCTGAAAATATAATCCCAACGCCCGCAATTCAAGCCGCAAGAGTGCTCTCTCAATTCATACAAAAACTCATGCAACTCAAAAGTGGCAGTAATGGTTTCTATCAAGCAAGTCGCCTTAATTGTTCCCTGCGGAATACCGATATAGTTTTGCGCGAATACAAACACCTCATTCCAAAGGCGGGCTTCCAAATGGCTTTCCATTTTGGGCAGGTAGAAATAAGGCGCTGTGCCATTGGCAATGAGTTGTTTGGCGTTGTAAAAGAAATATAAACCGAAATCGGTTAATGAACCCGAAGCCACTTCGCCATCAATCAGAATATTTTTTTCTACCAAATGCCAACCGCGAGGACGCACCAAAAGCGTAGCGATTTTTTCATTCAGCTTATATTCTTTGCCTGCTTCGTTTTTAAACGAAATAGTTCTGCGAATAGCATCACGCAGGTTAATTTGTCCTTGTATATTATTATCCCATGTAGGGGCGTTGGAATCTTCAAAATCTGCCATGAACACTTTTGCTCCGCTGTTCAAAGCATTGATAATCATTTTGCGGTCAACAGGTCCTGTGATTTCTACTCTGCGGTCTTGCAAATCAGCAGGAAGCGGTGCAACCGTCCACTCGCTTTCACGGATATGTTTTGTTTCAGGAAGAAAATCGGGTAGTTTCCCTCCATCTATTTCTTTTTGACGTTCTTCACGCTTTTTTAACAGTTCTTTTCTTCTGCTATTGAAGTTTTTATGCAGTTGATAAACAAATTCAAGGGCTTCGGAAGTTAAAATTTCAGCATATTCAGGAGTAACAGTAGCTTTAAATTCAATGTTGGAAGTAGCAGTTTGAGACACGAT
>CAYSGX010000399.1:2848-3310 GCA_964430605.1 uncultured Chitinophagaceae bacterium | reverse complement strand
TCATCATCGGTAATATTTAAAAAAACACTGCATTCTATACGCTCGTTATTGCCAAAAACGTCTTGTGTCCATTTACGGTTATTCATAAACTCGAAAATGGCGGTTTCCAATGTTTTAAAAACCTGCTGGTCGGTAGTGGTGGCGCGTTGTGCCAGCACTTGTACTTTACAGTTCAGTTCCTGCGCGAAAATTTCAGCAGAAAAATAAACGAGCGATAATACAATCAATATCTTTTTCATCATGCGACAATACCTGCTATTTTATTTACAATATCTTTAGCTACTTCAGCCTTAGGTTTCAGTTTAATTTTTTTAATGACACCATGCTTATCTATCATGGTAACTTTATTGGTATCGGTTCCAAAACCTGCACCTTTATCTTGTAAAGAATTAAGAACGATTAAATCAAGGTTTTTATTTTTCAACTTGCTTTGCGCGTTTGCCAGTTCATTATCGGTTTCGA
>CAYSGX010000399.1:0-2838 GCA_964430605.1 uncultured Chitinophagaceae bacterium | reverse complement strand
GCCCACCAAAACCTGATTGGCTGTTTTTCTTTCGCCTAAATCTTTAAGTATATCGGGCGTTTTCACCAACTTTATTTCCATGGCAGCATCTTTCTTCTTAATTTTTGTAGCAACTGTTTTTTCGGGCGTATAATCGGCAACGGCTGCCGCCATAACAATTACATCGGCATCTTTCGATTCAGAAACAGCTACATCGTGCATTTGAAAGGCGGTAGTTACCGATATGGTTTTAATGCCATGTAAATTGAAGTCGGTGGGAGTTGGCCCTTTAATTAAAGTAACTTCCGCGCCTTGTTGCAAAAAAGCGGCTGCCAGGGCAAAACCCATTTTCCCACTGGAATGATTGCTGATAAAGCGCACAGGGTCTATAGCTTCAACTGTAGGACCGGCAGTAATTACTACTTTCCTGCCTTTCAACTTGCTATTTTCATTATTCGCGGAAATCAATTTTCCGCTTAAAAAATTATTCAGAAAAGTAACAATATTTTCAGGCTCGGCCATTCTGCCTTCACCACTTAACCCACTTGCCAATTCGCCCGATTCTACAGGAACTATAAGATTTCCGAAGCTTTCCAGTTTTTTTATATTGGCTTGTGTGGCGGAGTGTTTCCACATGTCTAAATCCATTGCCGGGGCAACAATTACCGGGCATCGTGCCGAAAGATAAGCGGCACTTAATAAATTATCGCACAGCCCGTTGGCAAGTTTCGCCAGCGAATTGGCTGAAGCCGGGGCAATCAAAAAAACATCGGCCCATAAGCCCAACGCTACATGATTGTGCCAGTTGCCTTTGCTATCATAGAAACCGGTAAATACTTCATTTTTAGAAAGTGTGGCAAGTGTAAGCGGAGTAATAAAATCTGCCGCGCTATGGGTTAAAACCACTTTTACTTCGGCACCCGCTTTTATAAACAAGCGCACTAAAAAAGCGCTTTTGTATGCCGCAATGCTGCCACACACGCCTAACAATATTTTTTTGCCTTTAAGCATGTATCAAAGGTATAAAAAAACGATAGGATAGCACCCGAACGAATACTATCCTAACCGTAAGATTTATAATAAGAAATTGTTATTATTCTTTATCAGCGTCTAAATGCCTGAAATACACTTCGTCTTTCAAAAATTCGCTGGTAGCAATTACTACTGAATTAGGTAATTTCTCATAGTATCTTGAAATTTCGATTTGCTCGCGGTTTTCAAATACTTCTTCTAAGTTATCGTTGTGAGAAGCAAATTCCTGCAATTTACCATGCAATTCTTCTTTCAACTCAGAACTTATTTGATTAGCTCTTTTAGAAATAATAACCATAGACTCGTACAAGTTGCCGCTTTTATTGGTAATTGCTTCTAAATTTTTAGTTTCTATAGAAGAAACCAAATTCACTAATTCACTCTTTTTCAGTGCCATAATTTTGGGTATTTAATTTTTCAATATTCCTGGTTGCATTATTGTTATATTCTTCCGCATCCTTTAAAAACTTACTGTTTGGATAGTCCGCGACAAAATCTTTATAAGCGTTCACTGTCATTTCGTAGCGCTCGCTTTGCTTGGTAACAATACTGTTGCGGGCGTAAAGATAATAAGATTTTATGGTAAGATAGGCAGCTTTTTCAGCATCCTGAGAATCGGGGAAAGTTCTCATCATATTATGAAAAGCGGTAGCTGCCGCTTTATAGTGCTTTGTTTTGAAATATAACTGGGCGCTGTTAAAGGCTTTATTTTCCAGCTTTCTTCTTAAAACCCTTATGCTGCTGTTACAATCTTCAATCTTTTCGCTGTTAGGATAAGCATTTACAAACAACTGGTAATACTGAATAGCTTTCTCAGTATATTCTTGGTCGAGATTGGGTTGTGGCGACAATCGCTGAAAGCTTACGGCATTCAGATAAAGGCTTTCTTCAGCATGTTTACTGTTAGGGTAAGAATCGTAAATATTTTTAAAATGGAAAGATGCTATCAGGTAATCAGCTTGCTCAAAATGGCTTTTCGCATACATCCAGTACAAGTCATCAATATTGCGCGAGCCTTTATAAATGGTAATTAATTCTTCTAATAACGGTATGGCTTTCAGGTATTCTTTCTTCTCATAATATTCTTTTGCTTTAGACATTTTCAGGTCTAAATCAGAACTCTTTGCTATTTTCTGATAAGAAGTTTTGCATGATGCTGCTGCAAGTAATAATACCAAAACCAATAAATAAGAGAAATACCTTTTTAGCATAAGAGTTGGCAAAGATAATATTTTGGTATAACTGTTGGGCTTAAAATAAGAAGTTCCGCCTTTTTATAGACGGAACTTGATAATAACGACTGAATGTTTTAGATATTACACTTTATACTACCTTACAAATCAGAAACTATACTTATTCTCTGCAATTAAAATATCGGCAATTTTTCTGCGTACTGCTTTGGTATTTACTACTTCATATTTAGTAAAGCGTTTCAAACCCATTAACATTACACGTTGCTCATCGCCATCGGTAAAGGCAGCAACAGCGTGTTTGCCAAATAAATTAATTCTTTCTAAAGCATCGCTTAAATAAACTTTAGTGATGTCATAGTAGATTTCAGCTTTTGCTTCGCCATACAACCCGGTTAATTTTTGAGTTTTCAATAAAGCGCTTTCAGCAGCGAATACTTCCATCATCATGTCGGCAACATTCATTAATACTTCCTGTTCTTCTTTCATAGAAGCGCCTAATTTTTGGAACGCTGCTCCGGCAGTCATTAAAACAGCTTTCTTAGCATTCACCAATGCTTTTTTCTCAGCAGCAAATGCGCCTTCTTCACCGCCACCAAATTCCGGCACACTCAACAATTCTTTCTGAACAGCCAAT
>CAYSGX010000398.1:2493-3312 GCA_964430605.1 uncultured Chitinophagaceae bacterium | reverse complement strand
AATAAATACCTGTCGCACAGCATGAAAACCAGAGCTATATGTTTCTACAATCAAAGCATCATCCATAGACAAAATATCCCTGCAAGTAGTTGTTTTTGAAATCTCATCCAGAAACCACTGCCTTCCCTTTACTGTGAATTCTAACTCTTCTAATACCTGTTTAATATTAATAGGAATCATTCCCACAACATCCTGTTTATCTGCTAAACTGTCTAATTCTTTTATCTTTATTCTAAGCGCAGTATCCCATTTATTTTTTTTATCCTTATCTAATAAAACACACGTGGAATCTGCTTTTGACAGTAAGTCTGAAGAGGCAGATTTTTGATCATTATTACATGCAAACAATGAAGCTATTAGCAAAATAATTATTATAGCTTTCATTGCTTTTTTATTTTCTCTATGAGTTAATCTTAATTTACCATATGAATATCCTTGTTCTCTGGCTGGTCGTAGCTTCCGCACAGACACTGCCAGAGGAGAATAAATGTTTTATTCCGCCTTAAAATAAAAGGTTTGAAATTTATAATAGTGTGCTTTTTAACTTACAGCACCTTATTAATCTTGTAGTTATTTACCAACTGCCCTTTATCGGTTACACGAATTTGATACATGCCCGAAGCCAAATGGCTCATGTTTAAAATATGAGAACTTAATTGTTCTTTTTTAACATCAATATTTTGAGAACCTACCACCTGTCCCAAATTATTAATAATGTCGATATTGATAACAGCATTATCGAAATATTTCAAATCGAATGTAATGTTGTGCATAGTAGGGTTAGGGTAAATATTCATGTAAGTATTACGTGGCAGCACC
>CAYSGX010000398.1:382-2483 GCA_964430605.1 uncultured Chitinophagaceae bacterium | reverse complement strand
AATACCCACCGTTAATAATTCAGGCTGATGAAACCCTTGCGTAAGAATAGTATTGGCTGAAGTATAAGTTTCAATTGCAGGTTCGCCCAATGTCCATGACAATGAAACAGTGCCGTTATCGAAATAGTTACCTGCCGAAGCAATTACTTGTGGCGACAGGCTTTGCGCTTGTGCAGCCAAAGTCAAGAATGCAATACCGAAAGAGAAAATCACTTTTTTCATACCATTATAATTGTACCATAAAATTGAACAAAATTATTTCAACTACCAAACATCCTACTTTAAATGTCCGGTATAATTAAACCAATCAAGTTCAAAACCGTGTTGATTTTGATTCAGCTTATATAAAGAAAGGTTGTTGTGTGGAAAAGTATCCATTTCAGAAAGCGGCTTATCGAGCATGGTACACAACATGCTTCTGATTGCCCTGCCATGCGAGCAAATCAATATCTTGCCTTCATAGCCGGGTAAAATCTCATTAATAAATTTCAACTGGCGTTGCTGCAATTCGAGCGGGCTTTCACCCTCCTCAATGCGTACATGCACATTGCCCGATTTCCACTGAGTAATCAATTCATGATAATCGTTACGGTTTTCGTAAGTAGTAATTTTTCCCTCGTGAATGCCCCAGTTAATTTCATCTAACTCTTCATAGGCAATTAATTCATAACCCGCTTCGGCAAAAGGCTGTAGCGTTTGCCGGGTGCGCTGCAAGGTAGAAGTGAGCAGCGCGTTAAAAGGTATATTTTTAAAATGCTCAAAGAATTTTTGAGCCTGCAATTGCCCAATTTCGTTAAGGGAAGAATTAACGCCTCTGCCTTGTACAATACCTGCTTTATTAAAATCGGTTTCGCCATGCCGCACCAAAAAAATCTCACGAATTACAGTTGACATATTTTTAGATGTAAATTTGAACTTTGATTCAATAATCCGGTTTATTATACAGCAAAAATACAAGAGTTTAGCGGGGCAATGGCAACCATAAAAGAACTATTACATGTTTATATTCAGCAAAAAACGCCTTTTGCCCTGTATCGCTTTCCCGAAAGCAATAAGCTACACTTAATAGCACAGCCTTCAAACATTAAAACCGCCATTGCTGCCGAAGAAGATTTCACACAGCAAAAAGGTTTTGTGTTCTCGCCATTTGTAAACGGCAAATACGCTACGCTTTTTATTAATGCCGAAAAGGAATTTACTTTTCAAAATTTCGATGAAACCGTTGAGTTTAAAAATGATTTAAATACTGAAACAACATTTGATATTTCAGGAAACATTTACACGCCCACAACCAAAGAAGAATATACAAATAATGTTGCCGAAAGCATTCATAAAATTAAAAGTGGTGTGCTCGAAAAGGTAGTTATTTCGGGCATTAGCATTAAAGAGGTGGCGGCAGATTTTGATGTATTTAATTATTATGAAAACTTGTGCAGGCAATATCCCAACGTGCTGGTGTATTTGTTTTACAGCATAGAAAGCGGCTTGTGGATTGGCGCCACACCCGAACTATTATTGCAGTTTAATGATAAACAACTGAAAACAGTATCGTTGGCAGGTACTAAATCGTTAAAAAATAAAAATACTGAAACCCCTTGGCAACAAAAAGAAATTGATGAGCAATATCTAGTTACCAAGCATATTCAGGATTGTTTTCAGCAACACTTTTCTGAGCCGTTGGAAATTTCAGAAACCAAAACCATCTCTACCGGGCATTTGCTGCATTTAAGAACCGATTTTAAGCTGCAATCGCAAAACGGCTCGCTGCAAAAATATTTTTTTAGTTTTCTGAAAGATTTACACCCCACACCTGCTGTGGGTGGCAGCGCTAAAGCGAAAGCCATAGCGCATATTTTAAAAACTGAAAAGCATGAACGCGCTTATTACACAGGCTATTTAGGGCCTGTTAATTTAGAAGGTAATTCCAACTTGTATGTAAATCTTCGTTGTCTGAAATATGAAAACAACAGGCTTATTCTTTTCACAGGGGCGGGCATCACAGCCGAATCAGACCCTGAAAAAGAATGGGAAGAAATACAATTAAAAGCCGAAACACTGCTGAATATTTTGGAATAGCAAAATAGCCCGCAGATTTCGCAAA
>CAYSGX010000398.1:0-372 GCA_964430605.1 uncultured Chitinophagaceae bacterium | reverse complement strand
AGGCTGCCGCGTGGCCAGCGCAACAGGCGAGATCAAGCCTCAAAATCGCAAAGAAAAACTTAGCAGCTTTGTGCCTTTGCGTGAAATCATTTGCGGAAACACAAATACCTCATTCCTATTTGATATAACAATAGTTATTTTTGCGCTTGTTCTACTGAAAACTGATTACTGACTACTGAAAACTTCCCTATCAAAATGCTCAACACCGACAAGCAACACATTCGCCATTTAGCCGAAATCTGTTTTCGGAAAGGCGTTACGCAGTTTGTGGTGTCGCCCGGTTCGCGTTCAACACCTTTGGTAATTGCACTGTCGAGGCATCAGGGCATCAGTGTTATTCCTGTAATAGACGAACGCTCGGCTGCATTTTTT
>CAYSGX010000397.1:0-3315 GCA_964430605.1 uncultured Chitinophagaceae bacterium | reverse complement strand
ATGGCAGTTTAATTCAGGTATTCTTTTACCGGCCATATTTGCGCTTACGGCACTTACCTCTTTGCTGTCGGCAAAATTAATATCGGGCAAAAGCTATTTTGTTTTTTTAGCACTGGCATTTGTAAGTTTAGCTGTGGCATTTGGTTTATGGTATGCCGATAGACATAATTATTGGTGTAATCCCATAGGAATATTTCAAGGACATGCTGTGTGGCATATACTCACAGGGCTTGCCGCCTTTTTTATGTATTTATATTTAAGGTCTGAAAGGAAGAAATTAAGCTAAAGCTACAACCCCCGCCCACAAGGCATAGTTTCTGGCTTGTGTTTCGTTCATTTCATGAATGCGTTCAATAGTGTACTTCTTATAGTAGTCGCCTTTGGTTAAAGCAATTTCTTTTTCTTCTAAAAATGTATTTTGAATTTTGAGTGTTGCAGCGGTAACAGCATCGTTCAATTGTTGTATTTCTTTTATCTCATTACCATTTACAGCAATTATTTTGTCATTCAGTTGAATGCCTTTTTGCTGCGCTTCGCTATGAGGATATACAGCTTTCACCACAAAGGCATTGCCTTCTTTCAAAACTTTCAGGCCAAAATTTGTTTCATAAATATTATCTCTTCCGGCAGTAATTAATTCATAGCCAATATAAGTTAAGCACTCACGCAGTAGCGGTTCATAATCACTTGTGCCATTATAATAGTTGCTGAAAAAATCTTCAAACGAAATGCCCGATACTTCTTCTAAAATTATTTGATAATCTTTTTCAGTATAGCCTTTTTTCAGTTTGCCGAAACGCTCATACAATAATTGCATAGCGGTATCAAGACTGTTTTTATTAGCCGTATTTTTTCTTGTTAAAATATCGGCCATAAAAGCACACAAAGCTCCTTCGGTATAAATAGAAACTTTCCGGTTGGGCGCGCCTTGCTTATAGCCATCGAGCCAAGTATCGAAAGAGCTTGCGGCAACACTCATATTAAAGCGTGCCGGATTTTGAAAATGCCTTTCGAGCAACTGGTCGAAAGTTTTTTTCCATTCATCTCTGCTGAATACCTGCGAGCACAACAACATCTGGTCGCCCATATAAGTAGTAACTCCCTCGGCAACATAACCCAGCCTGGTGTAGTTTTCCTGCACATAGTTGTAGGGCATCATTTCCGCAGGGCGAATGGTTTTTATATTCCAGCAATGATACAATTCGTGCGAACTTACGCCTAGCAATTCCACATACAATTCATGCATCACTTTTTCAGCAGGGCCTAAAGAAATTACGGTGGTGGTAAGATGCTCTACACCATGATAAGCATTATAAGGCAGTATATGATTTAAGAAATGAAATTCGGGAAAAGGAAAGCTGCCAAAGGCTTCATATTGGGCATCGGTGAAGGCTTTGAAGTTGTTCAATACTTTGTTCCATTCTACTTCAATTTTACCATTAAACCACACATGAAATTTGGTGCCATAGCTTTCATAAGTTTTGTGTTGCAATGTAGTACCGCTTATAAACGGACTATCGGCAAGTTCATGAAAATCGCGGGCTTCAAAAATATTTTTTGCTGAAGATGGTAAGCCTATAGCTGTTTCAAAATTATCGGCTACATGCAATTGCAGCGTGCAAGGTTCATTAATTGAAGTTTCGTTGTAGATGCAGCAATTTACCGGATTCATGTAAATAAAATCTTCGCACAAAAAGGTAGAGCCTGCGTTCAGCTCGGCTGCATAATAAGTGTATTGTACCGTTATGGCATCAACATTTTGTGTATCTGCTTCCCATTTATCTTTGGTTACTTTTCTGAAAGCGATATTTTTTGCTTCGGAAGTAATATTGAACGAAACAATATGCTGTGCAAAGTTGCCCAATTCATATCTGCCCGGCCGCCATGCCGGCAATTGCAGGTAGGTTTTTCCGGCAGTAATATTTTCAAAAATTACTGTTATGTGAATGAGCTGTGTCGCCCAATTTTCGTAGCTGATATGATAATGTGCCATAGCGGTATTGAATTATATTGTGTGTCGCAAAGGTCTTGGTTTTGCAGAGAAAGAAAAAATGCTGTAAGTAGCTATGATTGTTAACTAAGGTTCTCTGTGCAGCAATTCTTCTGAATATTTCTGACGTTTTTTAGGGGTAGTAAATACTTGGCTTACCCAAAGTGTAATGCCATGAAAGTGATTGTAAGTATATAAAGTTGAAGCAGGTACAAAGCGATACATATAGCCCACCTGAAAGGTAACATTATTGATTTCGTAGCCCACCATCAGCCAGGTTCGGTTTTGGTCAAGATGGTTGGTGAAAACTTTTTTTCCGAAGTTGAGCAACACCTCATTGGCCAATGATATAAACGGAATTTTTTTGCCCAGCGTAATACCTTTTAATGGTCGCCTGATACTGGTCATGAAGCGCACCCGATGATTAAAGCCATAGCCCGGCACAATAGCTTCATCTGAAATATTTTGCCTGAAACGGGCATCGTAGCGAATGCGGTGATGCACCTGATATTTTTGCCCAATCGGAAAATTAAATACCAGTTGGCTCCACGGGCGATGTTCGGTTCTCATCAGTTTATCAGAGAAAGGAGTTGCCAAAAACAACCATGCATAGCCGCCCGTGAAAGTCATTTGTTGATTGAGGTGAACCGATAATCCGTGCCTGCCGATAAAAAACGATTGGGGCACATAATGCGCATCGTTCCACAACGACAGCTTACTGTGAATTCTTACAGAAGAAATATACCCGCTCCAAAACTGCAACCAGTTGATATGGGTTTTAGTTTGTGCCAACGCACTATATGAAAACAACAGCAATACAAAAATCAGTTTAATATTCACCCGGCAAAGTTGGGTAACAATACACCGTTATAAGATGATTTTTGTTACCCTGAAGATTAAACTTGTTGTTATGGATAAGCCTGAGTTTATACTTTCGTCATTCTGTAAGAATCTTTGTTTGTTCAGGGCTGTTTATAGGGGAGTCATTGATTCTAAAAGTTATTGGAGACAATTTTCTAATCACAGCATCTGGACCAATAATTTTTATATTGTCGAATAGAACAATATCATCGTCTTCAATCTTCATTATCATTTCTTTTACTCGGTCATTAAATAATGCGCCTTCGTTCGTTTCAAAAAAGAAATGATTTTTGCTCGGATTATAAGACATTACATCATAGGAGATAGTTTTATATTTTATATTGATGTCAAAATTTTCTAACTGTGCTATAACTCCCATCTGAACTTTGAATTTGCTTTTAGCAATAATACCTCCATTCATACCCGCGACCATTGCAACGGGGTCAGGTACTCTTTTTATCCTA
>CAYSGX010000396.1:0-3316 GCA_964430605.1 uncultured Chitinophagaceae bacterium | reverse complement strand
TTAGTGTCTTTGTTTCTGACACGTTTGGTTATGCGCGGGTCAATAACGAGTAAATGGTTATCGCTTTGAATATTGCCATCTCTTACTTTCCAAGCGCCTTTCAGCTCAATAGTGCCACGGTCTAAAGGAAAAGAAGTGTAAGTAATAATGTAGGGGTTAAACAGGGTAACGGGTAGCTTCTGGAAATTATATTGTAAATCGAAATCGGAACTGTCTTTGGGGTTAATGCTTAATGCCACTTGCACATTGCCATAAGGCTTAATGCCCGACACCAACCCTACATTGATGCGGCTATGACTTTTGTCAATGGAATCGGCTTCAATGTTTAGCGGAAATAAATCAACAGAAAATTTTTCGCTGGCAGAATAGTCGTTGAATTTTATGTTGCCATTATTGATAGCTAAACGATTAATAAGGTAATCGCTTCGCAAAAAGTTTTTAGCTATTACTTCTACATAACGGGCTATTTCAATAACTAAATTAAACTGTGTTGCATCGGCAGCAGCAGATTTTATATTTGCGCCACCTTTGCCAAACATGGTTTGCAGATTATCTAAATAATCATAACGTTCATATTTAAAATAAGGCTTGTCGAGAATAATTGAATCTATGAGATATTTATGGTTTTGGGGACTTGCTTCAATTATATTGAGCGATAATTTTTCAAACGAGAGGTAATCGTCTTTTACAGTTTTTCCGAAATGAAATTCATTAACGGCTAATTGTCCGGAAGCAGTAAGGTTTTCCTGATTTTTAAAATTGCCCGATGCTTTTATACCGGCATCAATATTTGCAGAGAAAGCTCCATAATTAGTTAAGTCTTTTAAGTATTGCTCTATTATATTCAATTCAAATTTTTCTATTCCTACTGCAACTCTGTAATCGATCGTTTTAATATTGATAGTATAATTTCCTTTCATGCCGCCACTACCTATTCCCGATGAAAAAGAAAATTTTGCAGTTGTAGTATCTGCATCCCAACGAATGCCGGTGCTTTCAATATTTACATCTTTAATGAAATAGTTTACAGGAATAGTTGCCTCTTTGTAATAAAATATTCCGTCAATAATTATAAAAGCAAGAATGCTGAAATGAACTTTAGGTTTAGTAGTGTCGCGGGGAAGTTTAGGCGTAAATAAATCTATGATATCGTTAAAATTTAAAGCCCCTTTGTTTTGGTGAATAATACCAATTGGCTCATTCAGTGTAATTTCACTTATCCCATAGGTTTTTCTGAAAAGTTTAAGCATTTCAAGATTGGCACTCACGCTTTTTGCCGAAAGAAAAATGCTATCGCTTTTTGCCTCATAAACTTTAAAATTATTGAGATAAACATAGCCTGTAAACGGATTGACATAAACCCAGTCTAAAGTAATTTCACGCCCCAGATATTTTGTATCATACTTTTGCACCAAATATTTGGTAATGGGCGAGATAAATGCAATAACCAATGTTAGAGCAATAACAATAATACCAAGAGAAATGAGCAGTGGTTTTTTAAACTTTCGCATGAACTTACAAAGATGAACTACCTAAGCCCATAATAATTTACATAATTTCTGTGGCGAGTTACATAGTTATAGGGTGTATGACAAATTGCACACCAAGATAGATATGGTTCGACAACTTGTCCCGAACTCGATTCGGGAGGCTCACCATGACACTAATGAAGTTATTGTCACTCTGAGCTTGTCGAAGAGTATTTTACGCAGAATATGTGCAATTTGTCATACACCCTATTTATATCACGAAATATTTTCAGTAAGAAATTATGTAAAGGTTTCACATAATTATATAAACAGCCGGTTCAAAATCAGTTGCACCTTTGCGGGTGTATGCCTGTTGGGTTTGTAAATCTTTAATGTGCCGTTTCTGTTTGTTTTTTGTACTGCTGTTATGTGCTTCTTTAATAAGTAATGCACAAGACAGTATTCGGCTTAAAAAACATGAAAAAATAGTGTACGAAGACACTGTTATTCTTGTCGAAAAAGACAGCACTATTGCTTTCGACAAGAAAATTATTAAGGTAAAAAAAAAACGGCTCATCAGGTTTTACCACAACAGCTTGTTTGTAGATACTAACGAGATTAATGCGCTGAAAAGAACTAAGAAAATAACTTCTTACAAGGGAAAAATTACAGGCAATATATTTATTACAAAAGTTAAACCCTTTGGCACCAGCGTAACAGATACTGCCAGGCAGCCGCAAAACTGGTTTGGCAAAGCGGGCAACAAAATTCATATTACCACCAAAGACCGCACAATATTAAATAACCTGTTGTTTAAAGAGGGCGATAAACTTGGCCGTTATGATATTGAAGAAAGCGAGCGTATTCTGAGAACATTATTGTTTATTGTTGATGCCCGCATATATGGTGTAGTAAGAAAATCTCAGCCCGAGATTGTAGATATTTATATTGTTTCGAAAGATGTTTTTTCAAAATCAGTGAAGCTGGATATAGCTGCCAACAATGTATTAAATATTGCCCTGGAAGAAACCAATATGTTTGGCTTAGGGCAAAGGTTTTACAACAATATTATATTAAGCACTGAAAGAAAAATTGGCTATGAAACACAATACACGGTATATAATCTTTATGGTAGCTATTTAAAAGGCGATATTAATTTGGCTTTTACTGAAGACAGTATGCTTTTGGGCATTAGCAACGAGCGTGATTTTATTTCGCCTGAAATCAGAAATGCAGGTGGTTTTAGTTATCACTATCGCGAACTGCGCTATTATGCCCGCTATGACACTGAATTAGCACGCACCAACGTTGCCGACAATAATATAGATGCATGGTATGGGCGCAGTTTTCCTATCGCGATAGACTCAACACGTTTTGGGCATCTTCATTTTATATCATCAGCACGGGTTTCTTCATCGTTGTTTACACAACGGCCGCTGGTAAGTGCCGATACAAATTTGTTGTTTCAAAACAATACTTTATTACTTACCAATTTTGGCATTTCACATTCGGTTTTTGCAAAAGATATTTTTATAGAAGGCTTTGGCGTTACTGAAGATGTGCCCAGCGGCATGCTTGCCGATATTACACTTGGCGGCTCAATTGGCGAGTTTGTAAGCCGCACTTATTTTGGGTGGCGCATTGCGCATGGAGCACATGTAAAACAGGGATATTTTTTAAACTCAGTTGAGTTGGGCAGTTTTTTTCACAAACGGAAAGCATCTGACGGAAGCCTGCGGGTAACAAGTTTATACATCTCGGGGTTGATTGGCGCGGAACGCCCTTTCAAAGGGCGCATATTTTTGAAAGGGCAATACATAAGAGGCATTAACCGCAGCAGCCCAAGC
>CAYSGX010000395.1:0-3320 GCA_964430605.1 uncultured Chitinophagaceae bacterium | reverse complement strand
AACGTAAATATAGTTAACGAATGTTTGTTGTTGATGTTTTAATTGCTGCCAACTTTTAAACATTACTTAACAAATAAGTACACTGAAATATTAATTGTGTAAATCTTAGTTATGCTTCAATAAATGAAGCACTGTGCCAAGTTTTTGTTTTAATTCGTTTCGGTTTACAATGAAATCTAAAAAACCTTTCTCTAACAAAAACTCAGAACGTTGAAAGCCTTCAGGCAAATCTTTCTTTATAGTTTCTTTTATTACTCTTGGCCCCGCGAAGCCTATTAGCGCTCCCGGTTCGGCAATAATAAAATCGCCCAGCATGGCGTAAGAAGCAGTAACACCGCCTGTGGTTGGGTCGGTGAGTAAAGAAATATAAGGCAGGCGGGCATCGGCAAGCTGTGTAAGTTTCGCTGAAGTTTTAGCCATTTGCATTAACGAAAAAGCCGATTCCATCATGCGGGCGCCACCCGATTTTGAAATGATAAGCAAAGGCATTTGGCGCTCTATGCAGTAATCTATTGAGCGGGCAATTTTTTCGCCCACTACACTGCCCATTGAGCCGCCAATGAAATTAAAATCCATACAGGCGGTAACTAAATCAAGCTCGTTTATTTTTCCCACAGCCACTTGCATGGCATCTTTCAAATGTGTTTTTTGCCATGTTTCTTCTAATCGCGATTCGTAAGACTTTAAATCGGTAAATTTCAGCTTATCTACCGGAATTAAATTATCGAAAAGCAGTTGATACTTTTCTTCATCATACAATATTTTAAAATATTGTACCGAGCCAATCCTGTCGTGATAGCCACATTGCGTACAAATGTGTAAATGAGCAACTAATTCTTTATAGGTAATAGTGGTTTTACAATTGGGGCATTTAAACCATATACCATCGGGAGCTTCTTTCTTCTCGCGTGTAGTAGTTGTAATGCCCTCTCTGATTCTTTTCCACCAACTCATTTTGTATAGCTTTTAGCCTTTATATTTATTATTAAGCGCTAAGGTAACCTGCTTAATATTATGCAATAGTAACGCCTTTTTCCAAATACACATCCTGAATGGCATTCAATAACGAAACACCTTCATTCATGGGTTTCTGGAATGCTTTTCTGCCGGAAATTAAACCCATGCCACCGGCACGTTTGTTAATTACCGCAGTAGTAATTGCTTCTGCCAAATCTGATGCGCCTTTTGATTCGCCACCCGAATTGATTAATCCTGCACGGCCCATATAGCAATTTACTACCTGATAACGGGTTAAATCTATAGGATGGTCGGTAGTTAATTCAGAATAAACTTTAGGGTGTGTTTTGCTGAAATTTACAGCCGTGTAACCGCCGTTATTAACAGGCAATTTCTGTTTAATAATATCAGCCTGAATAGTAACACCCAAATGGTTGGCTTGTGAAGTTAAATCGGTAGCGGTGTGGTAGTCAACTCCATCTTTTTTGAAGCCGTTGTTTCTGATATAGCACCACAATACGGTAGCCATACCCAATTCATGTGCATATTCAAACGCCTCGGCAATTTCCTGCAACTGGCGCGATGACTCTTCGCTTCCGAAGTAAATGGTAGCGCCAATGGCAGCGGCACCCATGTTCCATGCGCTTTTTACATCGCCAAATAATATCTGGTCATATTTGTTAGGATACACCAAAAAATCGTTATGATTTATCTTAACTATAAAAGGAATTTTGTGAGCATATTTTCTTGAAACCGAACCCAACACACCGAAGGTAGAAGCTACTGCATTACAGCCGCCTTCAATTGCCAGCTTCACAATATTTTCGGGATCGAAATAAACAGGGTTGGGCGCAAAAGATGCTCCGGCAGAATGCTCAATGCCTTGGTCAACCGGAAGGATAGAAAGATAACCGCTTCCACCTAAACGGCCGTTGCTGTGCAACCATTGCAGATTTTTTAAAACCTGATTATTTCTATTGGTTAAACTGAAAACTCTGTCAACGAAATCTGCCCCGGGAAGGTGTATATTTTCTTTGCTTACGGTTTTCGATTGGTGTTCTAAATAATAAGCCGCCTTATCGCCTAATAGTGCAGAAATTTCACTTAATGTCATGGTTTAAAAATTTTGGTTCGGCAAATATAGTGATTGTAGCAAATTGACTGCCGATTGAGTGTTATTAACCTGAATTTCAGATAAGGGCTGATTAAAAGATACCACCGTTTCTTCTGTTTCTAATGTAAGAAATAATCAGTTAAATATACTTTGTTAACAGTGCAGAAAAATAAAGTTTAACATCTCATATGTTTTTCTATTTTTGAAACACTCAAATCACTATTATGAAATACATTCTTTCTATTGACCAAGGCACTACAAGCAGCAGAGCCATATTATTTGATAAACAAGGAAATATTTGTGGCACAGCACAAAAAGAATTTCGGCAAATTTTTCCGCAACCGGGCTGGGTAGAACACGATGCCATGGAAATATGGAGCAGTGTAATGAGTGTATTACATGATGTAATTGCCAAGAATAATATTTCAGCAAAAAATATTGAAGCCATTGGTATTACCAATCAGCGCGAAACTACCGTGGTGTGGGATTGGGAAACAGGCTTGCCTGTATATAATGCTATTGTATGGCAATCGCGACAAACGGCAGATATATGTACTGAACTAAAAAAACAGGGATTAAACGATATTTTTAAAAACAAAACGGGCTTATTAATTGATGCCTATTTCAGCGGTACTAAAGTAAAATGGATTTTAGATAATGTAGCAGGCGCCAAAGAAAAAGCCAAAGCGGGAAAGTTGTTGTTTGGTACAATAGATACCTGGCTGATATGGAAACTCACAGGTGGCGCTGTTCACGCTACAGATTATTCAAATGCTTCGCGCACTTTGCTCTACAATATTTATGACTTGAAATGGGATGAAGAAATTCTGAAAATTTTAGACATTCCTGCTTCAATGTTGCCCGAAGTAAAACCATCGTCAGGTATTTTTGGACACACTACTAAAGAAAACTTTTTTGGCGAAGCCATACCTATTGCAGGCAACGCAGGCGACCAGCAAGCCGCTTTATTTGGGCAGGCATGTTTTGAAGCGGGCATGGCAAAGAATACTTATGGCACCGGTTGTTTTATGTTAATGAATACAGGTACTAAAGCAGTATCTTCCAAAAATGGCTTATTAACCACCTTGGCTTGGGGAGTTGACGGTGCCGTTGAATATGCTTTAGAAGGAAGCATATTTGTAGCAGGCAGTGCCATACAATGGTTGCGCGATGGATTAAGGATTATTCGCAATGGCGATGAAACAGAATCTTTAGCCCGAAAATATCCTACTACCGATGGGGTGTATGT
>CAYSGX010000394.1:0-3320 GCA_964430605.1 uncultured Chitinophagaceae bacterium | reverse complement strand
ACAAAGGACATTCGCTCACTTTCGATGCCGATTACCTGAATTACAATTTTCGTTCAGAGCAAAATTTTGATGCCGCTTTTTTTGATGCTGTTAATGCTCCCTTAAATAATTTATTGCAAACGGGAACAAACACTTCAAAGCTGAATGTGATTGCAGGAAAATTAGATTATGAGCTTCCGTTGAACGAAAAAACAAAAGTTGAGTTTGGTGCAAAGTCAAGCTATGTAAACATCAATAGTGAGCTTGATTTTAAAGAGATGATTAATAATATTTGGACACCGGACATCACAAAAAGCAATCATTTTATTTACAACGAAAACATCAATGCTTTGTATGGAAATTTTCAAAAAGTAATTTCAAAGTTTTCCGTTCAGTTGGGTTTAAGAGCCGAGCATACCTATACTAAAGGCAAATCCGTTACGCTAAATAATATCGTAAAACGAAATTACATTTCTCTCTTTCCTTCGCTGTTTACGGCATATAGAATCAACGAAAAGAACACGCTGAAATTATCCTATTCCCGCAGGCTTGACAGACCACGATACGACCAGTTAAATCCTTTCATCATTGTGCTTGACCCTTATTCGTATGCAACAGGAAATCCTTATTTACAACCACAATTCACCAATGCAGTTGATTTGGGCTATCATTATAAAACCTATTCTATCAATTTTAATTATGCAAGAACCGACAGGCTGATAACAGAATTAACTATCCCTGACGACAGCACAAAAATTACCCGCACCATTGAAACCAACCTGAACTATGTAGATAATTTTTCTACAAGCATTTATGTTTCTCAAAGCGTAAAAAAAGTATGGCACATCAACGCACAGATGATTTTGTTCTACAAGCATTTCAGCGATAATAATTTATTGGGTGGTCAGTTAAACGCATCACGCTGGATGTATTACATGAACATCAGCAACAATTTCACGTTACCCAAAAAATGGGGAATAGAGTTGTCTGCTTGGTATATGTCCCCTTTTGTTGAAGGTATCATCGTTGGAAAAAATCACCGCTTTTCAGTTAGTGCGGGAATACAAAAAACATTTCTCAAAGACAAAGCGAGAATCAAGCTGAATATGTCCGATATTTTCCTGACCTCGTTTTTATATGGATATGTGGACTATCAAAACGTTCAACTTACATTCCACCCACGCCACACATCCCGAAGGCTGATGCTTACATTCTCTTACAATTTCGGAAGCCAGACGGTAAAAACCAATCAACGAAACAGAACGGCTACCGATACGGAAAAGGAAAGGATTACAAAATGATATTCTTAAAAAACGATTGGATTTATGTAGCAGTTTTTTTTCTTGCATTGATAATAATGCTGCTAACCGATTTTGTATTAGGCAAGAAAGCGGAACATCTGAACGCTTGGAGTGTCTTACTTCAAACCTTGAATATAAAAACCAATATTCCGCCAAGTAAAGCGATGCTGAAATTCGGATTGTGGGGTGCATGGACAATTATTTTCCTTGTCAATTCCATTTTGGCTTTTGTTGTTGTTAAAGCATTACGCTTTTTACTGTCATACTAAGTTTAGTGAAGCCTGTCAATCTCCTATCCCAAAATTAGCAGGATTTGACAAAGCCCCCTTTTCTACTCAAAATACTTTTGCAGCAGTATAAATTCAAAAGTAGAAAACATGAAAGTAAAAATATTACTCGTAACGGCTGTTGCCGCTTTGAGTTTAAACGCCAAAGCACAAACACCTGTTAATGCTGCACAGTCGGCAATCTTACAGCAGAAATTAGATAGTTGTGTAAACACCTATAACGTTCCCGGAATTTCAGCCACCATACTATTGCCCGGTAACAAATACTGGAACGGAGCATCGGGGTTAAACGACATTTATTCATTCGACCCGATGGATACAACGCACCTGTTTTATCAGGCAAGCGTTACAAAAATGTTTGTTGCAGCAATCATTTTTCAAATGGCAGAGCAAAACCTGCTTTCCATAGACGATAGTGTAGGGCAATATTTACCGCCCATCCTCACTGTTCCACCTTCAACAAAAATCCGCTACCTGCTCAATCATCGGAGTGGATTATACAATTTTATAGGAGATAATCCCGCAACAACCAACACATGGTTTTCTCATCCCGACAGCATTTGGACACCGCAGCTTTCCATAGAAACCTATAACAGCAATCCTACATTCAATCAGGGAAATGCCTTTGCCTATTCCAATACCAACTACATCGTTTTGGGAATGATAATAGAGCAGATAACAGGAAACACATTTGCTACGGAATTGAAAAACCGTATTCTGATTCCTTACGGGTTAAATCAGACATTTTTCCCGCCTGCCGACAGCATTGCGGGTAATCAGGTAACGGGTTGGACAAGTTTTGTGTCGCTTTCAGGTCCTTATGATACAGATGCTTCGCCTATTTTAAATGACTGTTCCGCAAGTATGTTTTTCACAGCAGGAGCATTGGTGTCTTATCCCCAAGATGTAGCCAAATTCACACGATTGCTTTATACAGGACAGTTTGTTCACGATACTATTGTAACGCTGATGAAAACCTGCACCAACGTTAATTTGGGAAATAATTGCAACGGCTATGGTTACGGAACAATGCGATACAATTTTGCAGGAAAAACATATTTCGGTCATGCCGGAGATTTAAGCGGATTTACAAATCTTACCATTCATCACGAAGCCGACAGCATTACACTTGCCATTTGTATAAACCGAAACAACGCACCGAGAGGGCCTATTACACTGGCTTTACTAAATGCTTTGCAACAGGCGTTAACCGTTGGAATTAATGAACCTGCAACAAGCAATTTGCCTTTTAATCTTTATCCCAATCCTTCAAACGGTATTATCAATCTTGATTTTAACAATGTAGGAAATAAAGATTATCAGGTAGAAATCATCAATCAGTTAGGGCAGCAGGTATATTCCGAAACACTGAATAGCTCCGCAAATCAACATTCGATTAATGCAGAAAATTTTCAAAGCGGCATTTACTTTTTGAAACTATCTGACGGTTTAAGAAGCGAAACAAAAAAGTTAATCATTCAACATTAGAAGTATGAAATCTAAAATAACATTCATGTTTCTTGCTGCGGTAATGAATTGTGGTATAGCGGTGGCACAAATCCCAGATACCACACAAATAAAGCAGGTTTATCAGCAATGGGAATCTACCGTTGTAAACAAACAGGCAAGCCAGCATTTGGGTTTATACCTCTATCCGCAGGCACAGGTGTATGTTATTAAAAAACAGCCTTCGGGAGCACAGGTTTTAGCTACTGTTAATGCTGCTAATTTTGCGAATACTTTTTCTCAACCT
>CAYSGX010000393.1:0-3338 GCA_964430605.1 uncultured Chitinophagaceae bacterium | reverse complement strand
CCTTCTTGTTTTTCTACCATGCTGTTATAGCCGCATGAGCTTAAAAATAAAGTGCCTGCGATGGCTAAAACGCTTAATAAGTTTCTTGTTTTCATTTTGTAGTTTTTAGGTTTAAAACGAATATACCCATTATCAAAATAAATGCCGAACAAAATAGTGCTGACAGAATGGCGAAGTGTGGTGAAAAATGATAAAAAGCATAATTACTTTTGGATTGAATACTCCATGCACAATTTTGTAATCTTGTAACCTTACAAAAAAATAATTTATGAGCCACCTTATAGAAGACTTCAACAACTACCGTTCAAAGATGAACGAAGTGATTTTATCTAAAGACAATCTCACGCTGAAACGTTTTTGGAGCTTAGACAATCAGGCATACAGCGAAGGCGCGTTGCCTGTAAAAACTAAAGAATTTTTAGGCTTGGTATCGTCAATGGTATTGCGTTGCGATGACTGCATCAAATATCATTTAGGCAAATGTTATGAGTTGGGCGCAACTACCGAAGAAATTTATGAAGTGTTTGCCATTGCCAATCTGGTGGGCGGCAGCATTGTTATTCCGCATACAAGAAGAGCGGCAGAATATTGGGAAGTGTTAAGCAAAGAATGATTCTGATTTTTTAGAGTTTGTTATTTAACAGTAGTTTGGCATTAATATTGATAAATTTGCCACATTCAAAAACCATTTTTTATGAAAACACTTTTTTTAAAATCCTTTGCTTTCAGCATGATTATTTTTTCTTTCGCAGGCTGTGTGAAAGATGAGGATAAAGAAACAAATGCCGACCCGAACGCGAAACAGCATAACGAAGATATTTCAAACATCAAATCGGAATCGGATAATGTGAATACCGATGTCAATCAAATTTTGAACAGCTTGTCGGGCTTTGGTAAAACAGGCGATATGTCGGCAATCAGCATTTGCGGGGCTGTTATTGACTCTTCACAGCAATATGCTACCACACCAACGTTATATATCAATTTTGATGGCACAACGGTTTGTCCCGACCCGAAAAGAATCAGAAGCGGACAAATTAAAGTGGAACTGATTGCGGGAAATAAATGGACAGATGCAGGCGCACAACTGCGCATAACACATACCAGTTACAAAGTGCAGTTCCCCGATTTAAACAATCACTATGTTGTTTTCAACGGCACGAAATATTTAACCAACGTGGAAGGCATCAACTGGCTTACTTTATACTTCGGAACATCAACTGCCAAGCTGAGAGAAAGAAGCTACGATATGCAGGTAACATTTGAAAACGGACAAACTTCTCTATGGAAATTGGCAAGAATTTCAGAATGGGGCATCAGGAATACGAGTGAAATTTATGCCACAGTAAATGGTGACACCACCATTAACGGCAAAACCATTGATTCGTGGGGACAAACCCGTTTCGGCACTGATTTCACCACCGAAATGATACAGCCCTGGAAATCGGGAACAGCCTGTGGCTGGTGGCGACCCACGCAGGGCGTTTATACCAGCGTTACTGACGAATTTACCATTACCGCAACTTTCGGTGTGAACCAAAACGGCAATCAGGTTAGTTCGGGCTGTGCCTATGGTTTTAAATTAGATTGGGAATTAACTGCCAGTGGTAACAGCGGACAAGCAGTATTGAGCTATTTGTAGTTTTGCGATTTTCGACATGCTTTGCTTTATAATTTTCGCCCTCCTGTTTATAGAATAGTATAGATGTGGAGGGGTTGCGTATAGCTGAATAAAACTAAAACGGAAGGATATACGAAGTTTTTATGTTTGAGGTGCGTATACTTGTTTATTAGCGGTAATTTTATAAAGACAACATAACAATAGTGCTTATGGAAAAGGAATTTTGTTTTGAAATATTAGTAATTGACCCATCAGGTAAAAGTGAGATACTTTCTCCAAAGAGCTTAGTATATGGGTTACTATCCACGGAGAAAATTTGGGAAAATGCAAAAAGCACAGAAGATTCAGCAAAAGGGTTTTCAATCGTGGATAATGATCTTGATGTAAAAATTAAGCCATTGGACACAAGTACGACTCTTTATGACCTAATCGAAGCAGGATTTCTTATTAAAGTAAAAGCCAAGAACTTTCAAAGGATTGAAAGATTCCGCCAGCCATTCTTAATCCACTTAAGAAAAAGACTAGCTTTTGAACATATTCGTATTCTAACCGATGATATTTCCACGGAGATTTCAAATAAAGCCTATCCGCTTATTAATGAATTAGAGAATCTTTTGAGAAGATACATCGCAAAATTCTTTACTCAAAAAATCGGGCTTGACTGGTGGACAAAAGCGGTTCCTGACAAAGTGATTGACAAGACTAAACTCAGAACAGATAATGAGACTGTCTTTTCAAACATTGTTCAAACCGACTTGACTCTAATCGATTTTGATGACCTTGGTGAAATTATCTACAAACACAAACTGGGCTTTAATAGGCCTGATAATCTTGCTGAAAGTTTACTAAAGGTAACAAGCATTGAAGAGCTTGAAAAACTAAAGGCTGACCTTGATAGTAATTATACAAGGTTCTTCAAACAAAATTTTAAGGAGGTGGATTTTGACAAAAAATGGAGACAACTTTTCCGTATAAGGAACAAGGTTGCTCATAATAATTTATTCGTTCAAGAAGACTTGGAGCAAGCCCAAGCGTTACACAAAGAATTAAAGGAAATCATATTTAACGCAGAGGACAAAATTGATGATTTTAAATTCTCCTTGGAAGAACAGGTTGCAATAAGAGAAATCATTACCGAGACGAAAAAGGAAACACTCTCTGAGAATTTAGGTCTCAAAATTGTTGGTAAAATTGACTTATCCACTATTTCTGAAAAAACTGAGATTGACGATTCATCTGATGTTATAACAGAGGAAGACTTCTTTCGGGAACTGGCTAAAGCGGAGAATTCAATTCGCTACAATCCTTCACTGAAATATGTTGGCCTTAAATCATTTATTAAAAACATATTGACGCCTAAGGGTTTTGCGTACGGACCAAGTTTTGCTTTGGCTAACATATTAAAGGAACAGGGTAAGGTCGAAATTTATGACGTTGAAGACGACAACTCATATTGGCCAGTGAAAGCAATACGAAAGATCAAGTAAAAACTACCGCTAACACGGGTGGCTGTTGCACAACTACAAAAAACCTGAATAAACAGGATTTTTTCAGAAACTCAATTTTAGAATATCAATAAAATTAGGACTATAAGAAATACGTATTGTCAAAAAAAGTTTAAATTCGACTAACAAATGAGTTGTGCATACAAACACACGGGTTTTGCGTCAGGCGGGCTGATGTGCAAACTTGAAGCTTTGTGCTTGTTGACAGTTTT
>CAYSGX010000392.1:0-3348 GCA_964430605.1 uncultured Chitinophagaceae bacterium | reverse complement strand
GCATATCGTAATTGCCGTGCTGGTAATTTCCGGTGGCTTAGGCTTTCCGGTTTTAAGAGATTTAACAGCGCCTTCTCGTTTGCGCGATAGAATGAACAAGCCCTGGAAGCAGTGGAAAACCAGCACTACCGTTGCCATTAATGCTTCGGCAATATTGATTGTTGGTGGTATGATATTGTTTTATTTTTTAGAACGCCACAATACCCTTAGCGGCCTCAACACTATAGAGGCAGTAATTACTTCATTCTTTCAATCGGTAATTACACGCTCGGCCGGTTTCAATACTGTTGATATCGGTATGCTTTCTATACCAACTTTAATCATGTTTATATTTCTCATGTATATTGGCGCTTCATCAGGCGGTACGGGAGGGGGTATTAAAACCTCTACTTTTTTCATCCTGTTGCTTTCGGGGCTTTCTACCATCAAGGGGCGCAAAAAACTTGAATTCAGAAGGCGCACCATTCCTTTCAATTTGGTAAACAAAGCCTTCACCATATTTATTTTCTCTGCCACCTATGTTCTGTTTGCCATATTTCTATTAGCAATTACCGAAGCGGATAAACCTATTATGAATGTAGTATTCGAGGCGGTTTCGGCTTTTGGCACAGCGGGACTTTCTACCGGCATTACAGATAACCTTAGTTATTACGGCAAAATCATCATCACCTTCACTATGTTTTTAGGGCGTGTCGGCACACTCACTCTCGCATTTGCCGTAAGTTCTCCGGTTGCAAGCAGAGGCTATAAATATCCCGATACCCACATGATGGTGGGGTAAGTGGCACTCGACCAAGAATAGACATTAAGCAATAGCCTTTTCTACTGTAATGTTTTCTGAAATACCTCGAATTCGGCTAAATATAAAATAGGGGTTAGCGCTAAAACAAAAAACTCTTGTACAAAATATATATAAGAGCTTTTTAATGATATTCCAATTAAACATTATTCCTCATAATCGCCACCACCTGAATCGCTGTCGGAACCACCGCCACCAAAATCATCGTAACCATCGTTGCTGCCTTCATCATCACTTTCTTCCGCTTCCACACGAGAGTTGTCAGAAAACAATTCATTTACCGCATCGCTCATAAGCGTAGCGCTTCCAACCGATTTAACACACACCGGGTATTTGCTTCTTAATGCTTCGCCACTATCGTCAACCAGCTCAACAATATAAGTAAGGTTAGGAGTCGATTCATTGAAATAGATAAGCAATTTTTGTTTCTTACTTACAAACTTGCCTAATGTTTCTTTAGTGCCATCGGTAGAGGTATCTACTGTTCCTGCAAAACCCAAAGAGATTTCTTTGGTTTTTTGCAACTTATCGTTCGCTAAAAAAAACGAAGCGGGCTTCTTCTTTTTAATTTCAAAATACTTTACTAAAGCTTCATGAAATTCAAAAAATGTTTGGGTAGGTAATATTTCTATATCACGATATAAATCATCTACTTCTTCTATTACAACTCTGAATTTTAATACTGACATACGGTGTTTTTTAAAAGCAGTGCAAATTAAATGACTATTTTTTTATTAAACCAAGTTCTTTGCCTTTTTCCAGCATAAATTTAAAGGCTTCTTCATAATTATTACCTATTTGCCCCTCAAGAACAGCTTCCTTGATAGCATTTTTTATTTCGCCAACCACACGAGAGGGCTTTATCTGATAGTATTCCATAATCATTTCACCTGTAACGGGCGGCTGATAGTTTCTTATCTGGTCTTTCTCTTCCAGTTCTTTCAGCTTTCGTCTTACTTCTTCAAAATTATTGAGATAACGTTGCAGTTTATTGGCATCTTTGGTAGTAATATCTGCCTCACACAATTTCATTAAATCGTCAATATCATCGCCTGCATCAAATAATATTCTGCGAACGGCTGAATCGGTAATATCTTTTTTGTTGAGCGCAATGGGGCGCAAATGAAGCAGCACCAATTTTTCTACATACTTCATTTTTTGGTTTAGCGGCAATTTTAATTTCTTAAAAACAGGAGCAACCATTCTTGCACCTACTACTTCATGCCCGTGAAAAGTCCAACCCTGCTTTTTATGAAAACGCTTGGTAGCAGGCTTGCCTATATCGTGCAAAATAGCAGCCCAGCGCAGCCACAAATCATCGCTGTTGGGAGCTAAATTATCCAACACTTGCAACGTGTGGTAGAAATTATCTTTATGCCCTTTGCCGTCTATATATTGCGCGCCCTGCAACGCAACCATTTCAGGAAAAATCAAGTGCAGCAAACCTGTATCGAACAACAACTTAAAACCGACAGACGGCTTAGGCGACAGGATAATTTTATTCAGTTCATCGGTAATGCGTTCTTGCGATAAAATGCTAACCCGATCTTTGTTTCTGACGATAGACTGAAGCGTTTCCGTTTCAATATTGAAATTCAGTTGCGTGGCGAAACGAACAGCCCGCATCATGCGCAAAGGGTCATCGCTGAAAGTGATGTCGGGGTTGAGCGGGGTTCTGATCGTTTTGTTGGCAATGTCTGCAATGCCGTTAAAAGAGTCTATCAGTTCGCCAAAGTTGTTCTTGTTTAAACTGACGGCTAAGGCGTTAATGGTAAAATCTCTGCGGTTTTGGTCATCTTCCAGCGTTCCTTCTTCCACGTAAGGTTTGCGGGAATTTCGCTCATAAGATTCTTTACGTGCGCCCACAAATTCCACATCAATGCCATTAACATGAAACATTGCCGTTCCGAAATTTTTAAATACGGCAACGGCAGGTTTCGGATTAAATTCGGCAGCAACTTTTTTGGCAAACTCAATGCCGCTTCCAATACAAACAATATCAATGTCTTTAGTGGGGCGCTGCAAAATTTTATCGCGCACATAACCGCCCACCGCATAGCTTTCAATGCCGTGTTTTTCAACAACGGCAGCCACCGCATTTAATACTGCCTGTTCTTCTTCGGAAATATTGAATTGTGAAAGATGAATATGGTTGCTTTTGTTTTGCATTTTATCAGAGCCTTTAGCTATTAGCTTTTATTTCCAGCCTTTTTGTTGTTTCAACGTTATAATATGTGCTAAATGGTGATTGCAATGCCAAGCATAAACCCCAATATTCTCGTCTAAACGAATTTCTTTTTCGTGTTCAGGATGTATAAAAGTTCGTTCAAGTTCTTTATCTGTAAGGTTGTTTAACAGAATTGACCACCGTTCATGCAGTCCTTCAAGCAACTTGACTGAACTTTGTATAGAAGCTGTTTTGCTGTCTATAAGTTCAGCCCAGCGGGCTTCAAAATAAGGCTTAACAGTAGGTCTGTCTTCCGTTAAAGTCAGTTTAAACCTTACAAAACTGTTCATGTGGCTGTCTGCACAGTGATGCACTACTTGTC
>CAYSGX010000391.1:1561-3384 GCA_964430605.1 uncultured Chitinophagaceae bacterium | reverse complement strand
GCCAAATCGGCATCGTAAAAGTTTGGAGAAATTAATGCGCCTTTAAGCGTTTCTTCATTGTTTTTGGTATCAGAAATATTGAGTGTAAAACTGTGCCCGGTTTCAGCGGCAAGGCTATCGAAAGCGTATTTAATGCCCTGATATAATTCGATGCCCAATTTTGAATTTGTAAAAGTATTGGCAACTTTTTCCGAATCGGTTTCTATAACTATATCGCTTAAAAACAATGGTAGCAACAGCGATACTTTAAAATGTTTCTTCGCGGTATCTTCAATCACTGCAACATCATCGTCAGTTTTATTATTTCTTTCAGAATTAACAGCGACAGGTATTTCTTTTTTCGCTGAACCGGGTTCAACAACAAATACCGTTTTGGTTTCGGCACAAAAACTAAACAGCGTTAACAACAATATCAGTATGTACTTATTCCCACTCAATAGTAGCCGGTGGTTTTGAGCTAATATCATAAACTACACGGTTTATTCCTTTAACCTGGTTAATAATTTCGTTAGATATTTCAGCCAGAAAAGTATAAGGTAAATGACACCAGTCGGCTGTCATGCCATCGTTGCTGGTAACGGCACGCAAGGCAACCACATTTTCATATGTGCGCTCATCTCCCATCACGCCCACACTTTGCACCGGCAATAACATAACACCTGCCTGCCACACGCTATCATATAAGCCATGATTTTTTAAGCCATTAATAAACAAGGCATCTGCTTCCTGCAAAATTTTCACTTTCTGCCCGGTAATTTCTCCAATAATTCTAATGGCTAAACCCGGACCCGGAAACGGATGGCGGTGTAAAATATTTTCGGGCAGTTGCAACTCCTTCCCTACCCTTCTCACTTCATCTTTAAACAGCGAACGCAAAGGCTCAACCACTTTTAAATTCAGTTTTTCAGGAAGCCCGCCTACATTGTGATGCGACTTAATAGTTACCGAAGGCCCGTGTACCGAAACAGATTCAATCACATCGGGATAAATAGTGCCTTGCGCCAGCCACTTTACTTCTTTTATAGCCTGCGCTTCCCTGTCGAATACTTCTATAAATACTCTGCCAATGATTTTACGTTTCTTTTCAGGGTCGCTCACGCCATCTAATTCACCTAAAAAATCTTGCGTAGCGTCAACCCCTTTTACATTCAACCCTAAATCCTGATAGGAATGCAATACTTCATCAAATTCATTTTTTCTGAGCAATCCGTTGTTTACAAAAACACAATACAGGTTTTTGCCAATGGCTTTATGAATCAACAAAGCGGCAACGCTCGAATCTACACCGCCCGAAAGCCCCAACACTACTTTATCATCGCCCAGTTTTTCTTTAAGGGCATTAACGGTTTCGTTAACGAAAGAAGCGGGTGTCCACGTACCATGACAACCGCAAGTGTTTTTCAAAAAGTTTTCCAGAATGTTTTTGCCTTCTAAAGAATGTGTTACTTCAGGATGAAACTGCAGGGCAAACACCGGGTTTTTGAATACGCCATCTTTGGCTTTATAAGCCGCTACTTCCACGCTGGTGGTTGAAGCCAGCAATTCAAACTGTTCGGGCAGTTTAGTTATCGTATCGCCATGGCTCATCCACACTTGTGAATGGCCTGAAACGCCTTTAAAAATTTCTTCTTTACTGAAAATTTGCTGCAGGTTGGCTCTGCCATATTCTCTCTTGTTTGAAGGCTCAACTTTTCCCCCAAACTTTTTAGCCATCAACTGCGCGCCATAGCATACTCCTAAAACCGGGCGGGCATCTATTAAGCTTTGCACATCTACATCAGGGGCTTTTTCATCGGCTACCGAAAAAGGGCTTCCCGATAGAA
>CAYSGX010000391.1:0-1551 GCA_964430605.1 uncultured Chitinophagaceae bacterium | reverse complement strand
ATAATACCTTTTACATTATCGTCAATAGCGGGAATTTTATTAAACGGCACAATTTCGCTGTACACATTCAGTTCGCGTATTCTTCTGGCAATCAACTGGGTGTACTGCGAGCCGAAATCTATAATCAGAATTTTTTCTTCCATGTTGAGCGCAAAAATAGTTCTTTAAAAGAAAACATTTTCAAAACTACTTGTAACCTTTTTATGCAGAAACCGTAAGAGTGAAACATTACGCTATTGGGCTAGTTGGATTTTGTGGATTAAATGGGTTGACTATGAGGAAGCTATGTGATGTAAGATGGATGCGTGTAATTAGTTTTTCAGCATTATTAATGGTTGGGAAAATTGCCGGTGCAACTACACCTGAAACAGTAAGTTGGTATTCAAGAGGTGTTAAAGAAACCTGGGAAGTAAATAATAATCAAACTACTTTCAGAACTTCCGAAAAAATTTCGGTTGCCGATTTTAAGGATAAATCTATTGGAGAAAAAATAAGTATTCGCAATATGTACGGCTATAGTTTATTGATTGCCGATGTTGCCGAACAGGAATTAATTAATGAAGAACTTTCTTTTCAGCTTTCAGAATACAAACCCGTTTATGCTTTAAAATATAAACATGCCTCGGGCTTATTGCCCGACAAAGATGTTTATGTAGATAATCAGCTATTGGTAAAATTCAGGCAGCCTTTCATAAGCCAAACGGCTTTAGAGCAGTTTATGGCTCAATATAATCTTACGCTGGTGCATCAACCTGACGAAAATCTTTCACGGTATGGACATTACACTTATGCGTTTGATATAAATGAAAGTAATGCCATTAATCATCCTGCAAAACTTGCGGGTAAAATTTATCAGGAAAATAAATCGCTGATTGCTGAAGCGCGCCCCAACATGCTGAATATGTTTGAGATTTATAACAACGCGGTATCGAGCGCTGCATGGCATTTGGCCAATCAGGGGCAAAGCATATTTTGCAGCAGTGTGCAAGCGGAACAACAAGCCAACACAGGCATTACAAGTGTATGGAATGCAGGCTTTAACGGACAACATATTAAAATAGGTGTTATTGATGTGCATGGTTTCGATTATAACCATCCCGATATGCAAGGTCAGTTTTATACAGGTTTCGATTTCATTAAAAATCAAGATATTAATCAGCAAAATTTTGCCGCTACTTCTCAAACACAATCGCATGGCATGGCGGTAGCCGGCATTATCGCGGCAAAGGGCGGTGGCGCAACAGGCGTGGCTCCCGGGGCTAAAATTGTTCCTTTTCTGGTTGATTTGAGCGATGTGTCTATCATAAGAGCTTTGCAAAAAGCCATGCAGCCGGGCTTTGATGTAGATGTATTGAATTGCAGTTTTTCGGGAACCGGAAACAACCCATTAATTGAAGATGAAATAAAAAACCTTACTTCATTCGGAAGAGTGCGCTTTGGCGAAGCTAAAGGTGTGGTAGTAGTAGGTTCGGCAGGTAACGAGAATTTAAACGATGAGCAAATTACTACTTACCCGGGTGGTTACGCTGAAGTAATAAGCGTTACTGCCAC
>CAYSGX010000390.1:0-3385 GCA_964430605.1 uncultured Chitinophagaceae bacterium | reverse complement strand
TTTTTTTCAAAATATTCGTTTACTGCTTTTCTTGCACCTTGCCAATGCCCATAATCGTCTATAATTAAAACTCCATTTTTTTCAAGCTTTGGGTAAAGGTGTTCAAGCTCGGCTTTTGTAGATTCATACCAGTCGGTATCTAATCTAAGCAGGGCAATTTCATCAGGCTGCGAGTGATGAACAATAGTTTCTTCGACTTTTCCTTTTATAAAAATCAAATTTCCGGAAGGGTAGCCTGTCAGTTTCATATTCTCAGCAACATCTTCCATATCGGCATAACACCAAATTGATTTTCTGTGTTTTGTTCTCTTAGATTGCAAGTGCTTTTTTGCGTATGTGTTTCTGAAATCCTTATCCATGTCAGTTGGTTCAGACATGCCTTCAAACGTGTCGTATAAATAAATTTTTCTGTCGGTAATGTTATGATGTTTTAAAACAAGCGCCATCATCATTGAGCACCCGCCTCTCCACACGCCACATTCTACGAAACTGCCTTTAATATCATTGTTTATGATGTAGAGCATTGAATTGTATAAAGAAAAAAGATTCGGAACGGAAACCATCGTTTTGTCTTTTATAGTGTCGTAGAATTTCCAAAACAACTTATCGTCAATATCAATAAAGGCAACATTGGGGTCGGTTTTAAAAAACAATCTCAGACCTAAGTAGCTCAAAAAAAAATTTAATAATCTCATAAATTTTACTTTTTACGGCAAAGCGTTACATTGTTCAGATAAAGGTCTTTTCTTAAAAATACAGCAGGCAAAATTGCGTGTAAAATATCACTTAATAAAAACAAGGGGGTAATTAAGAACGGAAACACCATGAATTTCAATATTCCCAATTTATTAATGATATAGTAGATGTACAAAGCAATGTATTGAATAACAACCGATATAAAAGTGCCGGTTTTATTGTAATACAATATTTCAAAACCGTTTTTTTCTAAAAGATGCTTTATTCCGAATGAAGTATATCTGGCAAAATCGTAAGGGGCTTCATGTTCAGGATATGAAAAAGGACATGTGAAAAACAGCAGTCCGTCTTTAGCCAATACTCTGTTAATTTCTTTTAACGTGTCTTCTAAATTAAATACGTGTTCAAACACTTCGGTACTTAAAACAGCATTAAAATACTCATCATTAAAAGGAATATTTTTTCCGTCATATTCTATATCGGTTGAAAGTTCTGTGCCATTAACCCTGTCACTCGCAAAATCTATTCCCACATATTCGCTTACGTTTTTAAAAATTTCCTTGTATGGTTTGTTCCCGCAACCAAAATCGAGCAGTTTTCCGTTTAAATAATTTGCATTTTCAGCAATTTCAGTAAACAGATTTTTTCTGATTAAATAATTTTGATTGTAAAAAACAGAATGCCACTTATGAACAAATAAGTTTGTTTTCATGCGATATTTTTGAAACTATAAAACAGGTAGCGTTGTGATACCTTAAATCTTTAATTCACCTTAATAGTCTAATGAATGCTCATAGAATATTACAAATCTAAATAAACATCTTATAATACCATTAATAAGATTTACCTTCGAATTAAGAAACACCATTTTGTTTTACATGAATCGTAAACCGTTCGTTATATCATGTGTTGTTTGCAGCTATAACAGAGAGCGATACATTGCAGATGCAATTGAAAGCCTTATAAATCAAACCTTAGATAAATCGCTGTATGAAGTAATTGTAGTTGATAATAATTCTAAAGACAACACCGCTGCCATTTGCAAAAACCTTTTAGAAAAATATGCTGCAACACATAATCTGAAATATGTTGTTGAAACCAATCAGGGATTATCTCATGCCAGAAACAGAGGTATAGCTGAATCAAGCAGCGAATTAATTTGCTATATAGATGATGATGCTGTTGCCAAATCCGGTTTTTTAGAAAACATTGTCGGTTTTTTTTCTCAATACCCGGAAGCGGCAGGCATTGGCGGAAAAATAATTCCCAAATATGTGCATGGCAAACCCGGCTGGATGAGTCATTATATGGAAGGTTTGGTAAGCAAAGTTGATAATGGCGACAGCATATTTCCGTATAACGGAAAAAAATTTCCTATCGGTTGTAATATGACTTATAAAAAGAGCTTGCTTATTGAAATCGGCATGTTCGATACCGATTTGGGAAGAAAGGGCGATTCAGGCGAAGCAAGTGAAGAGAAAGATGTATTTCATAAAATTTTCAATAAAGGACATAAAGTTTATTACCTGCCTTCGGCAATTGTTGACCATATAATTGAAAACAACCGTTTGGAATACAGCTATATCAAAAAAATAAGCGCGGGTATTGGCAGAAGCGAGCGATTGAGAATTGCCAAAAAAGGCAGTTTAGCTTTATACAGAAAATTTCTGGAATTGATTTTTAAGTTTGGGGCTGCCATTGCATTGGCAGTATATCATTTAATCAGATTAGAGCCTGCAAAATCAAAAGCATTAATTCAGTTCAGAATAAATGTTTTCAAAGGTTGGTTTTCGGTATAAGGAATAAACGATAATGCTTTCTGTGCAATTATCTTATTAAGATAGTGCTATTCGACAATATTATATTATCTGCCTTACATACCTTTTTCGGCATAGTATTCAAGACTTAAAATCTATAACTTTACGCCACAATCAACTCAACAGAACTTTTATGAAAGACCGTATTTTAGTTACGGGTGCATTGGGACAAATAGGCACTGAACTTACCTTGGCTTTGCGCGATGCCTATGGAAATGACAATGTAATTACCACCGATATAAGAGAAGCTGCAGGTACTGAATTAAAAGGCGGTAAACACGAACTGCTGAATGTTACCGATATAAGAACACTCAACGAGCTTATTAAAAAACATAACATTACCCAAATATATCATTTGGCGGCTATTCTTTCCGCTTCGGGCGAAAGAAACCCTATGGTGGCATGGAATATTAATATGGATGGCTTGCTGAATGTAGTAGAAGCTTGTGTTACCAATAAAATCAGCAAATTGTTTTGGCCCAGCTCTATCGCCATTTTTGGGCCCACCACGCCTAAAAATAATGCCCCGCAACATACCATTGCCGAGCCTTCAACAGTTTATGGCATCAGCAAGCTGGCGGGCGAAGGCTGGTGTAAATATTATTTCGAGAAAGAAGGGCTTGATGTAAGAAGCATTCGTTATCCGGGATTAATAAGCTATAAGTCAAAACCCGGTGGCGGCACTACCGATTATGCCGTTGAAATTTTTTATGAAGCACTGGCAAAAGGCAGCTATGAATGTTTTCTGAAAGAAAATACTTATCTGCCTATGATGTATATGCCCGATGCCATAAGAGCCACCATTGAGCTTATGGATGCACCTGCACAAAACATCACCATAAGAACGGCTTATAACATAGCGGGATTTTCAT
>CAYSGX010000389.1:2584-3402 GCA_964430605.1 uncultured Chitinophagaceae bacterium | reverse complement strand
AGAAATAAAAATTTCTGAACATCCGAAAGCATCTTACGAAATTGTTTTTAACGATAACCTGCTGCTTTCTGAAGTAGTAATTACTTCACGCAGAAGAATAGAAAGCGCGCAGGATGTACCTATTCCTATTTCGGTAGTGGGCGCTGCCCAAATTGAACAAACAGGATCGTTCAATGCCAACCGCCTGAAAGAATTAGTGCCTACTGTTCAGTTGTATTCTTCCAATCCGAGAAATACTACTTTAAACATTCGCGGTTTGGGTTCCACTTTCGGATTAACCAATGATGGTATTGACCCGGGCGTAGGCTTCTATATAGATGGCGTGTATTTCGCTAGACCTGCCGCTACTCAATTAGATTTTATTGATGTGGAACGTATAGAGGTTTTGCGCGGGCCGCAAGGTACTTTATTCGGAAAAAATACTACGGCAGGTGCTTTCAATATTACCACTAAAGCTCCTTCATTTACTCCTGCTGCCGATTTTGAAGTGAGCTATGGTAACTATGGTTTTGTTCAGGCTAAGGCCTCAATTACCGGAGCGTTGGTGAAAGATAAATTAGCGGCTCGTGTTTCATTTTCAGGCACACAAAGAGATGGTACTATTTTTAATGTAAACACATTGAGAGATGTTAATGACATTAATAACTTAGGTGTACATGGGAAACTATTATACACTCCGACAGACCGGGTAAAAATTACATTAGCGGGAGATTATTCCCGCCAACGCCCCAATGGTTTTGCCCAGGTATTTGCCGGTGTTGTAGAAACAGAACGTGCAGAGTATCGCCAGTTTGAAACTATTATTGCCGATGTGAATT
>CAYSGX010000389.1:0-2574 GCA_964430605.1 uncultured Chitinophagaceae bacterium | reverse complement strand
ATTATGACCTGCCCAGCAGAAAGCCTTTTGACAGGGTGGTTGACCATGACAGCCCGTGGAAATCGGGTAACGATTTGGGCGGTACATCGTTAAATATTGACGTGAAATTAGGCCCCGGAACACTTACTTCTACTACTGCTTATCGCTACTGGTGGTGGGACCCTTCTAACGACCGTGACTTTACAGGGCTACAAGGGCTTTCAAAATCACAGGCGCCTTCAGTGCATCATCAATGGTCGCAGGAATTGCGTTATGCCGGAGATTTTCACAAACGCCTGAGCGGTGTTATTGGTCTTTACGCTTTGGGGCAAGATTTAAAATCTAATCCCACACATACTGAAGAAGCCGGGCGCGACCAATGGCGCTTTTCACAAAGCTCAACAAACCCGCTGTGGGCAACACCGGGCTTGTTAGACGGCTATGGCATTAACACTACCAGCAGGCTGCAATCGTTTGGCGGTGCGTTATTTACACAATTAGACTGGAATATTTTTGGGGGCTTGCATTTATTGCCCGGCATTCGTTTGAACTATGACCAGAAAGAAGTTGATTTTAAAAGAGAAACCTATGGCGGTTTAGATACTGATGACCCTGCGCTGATCGCTATAAAAAATGGTGTTTACAACAACCAGGAATTTAACGCCAAGGTAGATGAATTCAACCCTTCCGGCCAGGTAACCTTATCATATAATATTAGCCACAAGGCAAATATTTTTGCAACCTATTCAGCCAGCTTTAAGCCGGTGGGTATTAATTTAGGTGGTTTGCCAAGAATAGACGGTGAAACAGCTTTAGATTTAGCCCGCATTGCGCCTGAATTTGTGAGCCATTATGAAGTGGGCGCCAAAACCAACCCTACTCAGAATATTATTTTGAATGTTGTGGCTCATTATACCGATATTAAAGACTATCAGACATTAGTGCAAACGCCTGATTTATCAGTAAACAGAGGTTATCTTGCCAATGCGGAAAAGGTGAGAGTATTAGGCGTTGAAGCAGATGTAAACGTGAGGGTAAAAAGCTTCTTATCGCTCTTTGGTTCTTATGCCTATACCGATGGTAAATATGTAAAATTCACCAATGCACCTCCCCCATTAGAAGAAACCGGTGGCGCTACATTTAAAGATATTTCGGGCACCGAATTGCCGGGTATTTCTAAACATGCTTTCTCGTTGGGCGTTGAGTTTACTTCTAAAGAAAGAAGTTTCTTAGGACAGAAAGGTAAATGGTTTATCGCGGTTGATAACTTCTACCGTTCATCATTTTCTTCAAGCCCATCGAAATCGCAGTATTTGAATATTGATGGCTATGCGTTGCTGAATGCCAGAGCCGGTTATCGTGCAACGGAAGGTTTAACCTTATTTGTATGGGGCCGCAATATCTTAGACAAAGATTATTTTGAACAACTATTACCGGGAGGAGGAAACGTAGGCCACTATGCCGCTGTATTGGGCGACCCTGCAACTTTTGGTGCAACCCTGAGATATACTTGGAAACAAAAAGCTAAATAATACTAATTGTTTCCGAAATTTTCTTTCGGAACTACAATAGTTTATACCGTAAGGCATTAGACTAATATTGAAATGTAAACAGTATAAGTATAAGGTTTATTAAACAATAACAATTTAAAACCCCGCAAACAATGAAATGCTTGCGGGGTTTTATTTAATAAACATTAAGAATTGTTGCATATTACAAATTACCTCTTAAATGATAGGCTTTTGGTTTTACGAAAGCCCTAATGCCCATGTATGAAAGCGTGCTGCCAAATCCTGAATTTTTTCTGCCGCTCCAGGGCAACTGCGGGCTTAATCTGTCGCAGCAATTCCAATATACCGTGCCCGAATCCATCGCGTCTAAAACGGGTTTTGCTCTTTCAAAAGTATTGGAATACACCGCTGCTGTTAAGCCATAAGGCGTGTCGAGCATCAACTGCGTGGCTTCTGCATCATCTTTCACTTTCATGATGCCTATAATTGGCCCAAATGATTCTTCGTACATAACGCTCATGCCATGATTCACATTGGCCAACACCGTAGGTTCAAAGTAATAACCTTTTCCCTCTACTCGCTTACCTCCTGCTAATAAAGTTGCTCCTTTAGATAAAGCATCTTGCACCTGAAATTCTAAAAACGATACTTGTGCAGTTCGCGATAATGGCGCAATGTAAACGCCCTCTTCATTAGGGTTGCCCATTTTAAATGTTTTTACTTCTTTCACAAAAGCAGCTACAAAAGCATCATAAACTTTTTCATGAACATAAATGCGCTCAACGGCACAGCAGCTTTGCCCATTATTGTAAAAAGCGCCATCGGCAGCGCCTGCCGCTACATTTGGTATGTCAGTAATTTCGTCAGTAATATATAGTGGGTCTTTGCCACCCAACTCTAAGCCGCAAGACACCATTTTAGGTGCAACTTTTTGATAAATATATTGTCCGGTTTTGTATGAACCTGTGAAAAAATATCCGTCTAAAGGCAATTCCAGCAACGTTTCACCCGCTTCTTTCGCGCCTACTATTGTTTGGAAAATATCTTTAGGAATGCCTGCTTCATGTAATAGTTTTTCTATTGC
>CAYSGX010000388.1:3090-3405 GCA_964430605.1 uncultured Chitinophagaceae bacterium | reverse complement strand
CATTTCAACAACACACCACTTTTTGCAATTTTCTTCAAACCCATTGTATTGAGTCTTTTATAACCCTGAACAGCATTATGTCTTGTTGAAATGTTTTTAGCGAAAGCCGGTGGGTCTAATACCATCACTTCATATTGAGCATCCTGATTTTGCAAAAACTCCAGCACATCTGCCGTGTAAGAGTGATGCCTTTCGATACCATTATTACAAAGCGAAATGTTGTTATCTGTCAATTCCATTGCGGTTTTTGACACATCTACCGAGTCAACTTTTTTAGCGCCTGCATTTAACGCATATACCGAAAAGCCACCCGAA
>CAYSGX010000388.1:2192-3080 GCA_964430605.1 uncultured Chitinophagaceae bacterium | reverse complement strand
CCACCCGAATAACAAAAGGCGTTCAGCACAGTTTTATCTTTGGCATATTGTGCCAGCAATTTTCTGTTATCGCGCTGGTCTAAAAAGAAACCGGTTTTTTGCCCTGTTTCCCAATTTATCTTAAAGCGATTGCCATATTCTAAAACCTCATCGCTTTCGGGTTTGCCAGATAAATACTGGTTGGTAGTATTCTGCAAAGTCTTATCGCTTTTGTCGAAAATAGCTTTCAGCGAATTGCCCAATACAGCTTGCAATGCTTCAACAATTAATTCCTTTTGGGCATAAATGCCCGAAGTATGAGCCTGAAAAACGGCAGTGCCGTTGTAGTAGTCAATAATCAATCCGGGCAAGCCATCGCCTTCGGCATTAATAAGGCGGAAACAATTGGTTTCAGCATTATTAATTAAGCCTAATCGGTTTCTGTACCGGAAAGCATTTTCAATTTTATTTTTCCAAAACTGAAATTCTATCGGTTGCCTGCTGAACGTTAAAATTCTAACGGCTATAGAGCCTGAAAAATAATGGCCTGTGGCTAAATATTCGTTTCGGGCCGAAAAAACTTCTACTAAACTGCCATCGGCAATTTTCTCTTTAACAGGTTGTAATGCTCCTGAAAAAATCCACGGGTGATTGCGTTCAATAAAAACTTCTTTTCCGTGTTTAAGTAATATTTTTTGGTAGGCCATAATTGTCTGCGAAGTTCGTAAAGTTTATGGGTATTATTGAGCGAACCCTAAAGACAAGTATGAAATAAAAAAGCTCCCGATAATTTCGGGAGCTTTTTTAAGCTGAATAGCAGCAACTATTAATATCTGTAGTATTCAGGCTTGAATGGCCCTTTCACATCTACACCAATATATTTAGATTGCTCATCGGTTAAAGTTTCTA
>CAYSGX010000388.1:0-2182 GCA_964430605.1 uncultured Chitinophagaceae bacterium | reverse complement strand
TGTTTTCGTAGTTTTTGCTGTTAGCCCACAATTCTAATTGCGCTAATACCTGGTTGGTAAATGAGTTTGACATTACAAACGATGGATGCCCCATTGCACAACCTAAGTTCACTAAACGGCCTTCAGCCAAAACAATAATGTCTTTGCCATCAACAGTATATTTATCTACCTGTGGTTTAATAACATCTTTAGTATTGCCATAAGCGCCATTTAACCAAGCCATGTCAATTTCATTATCGAAGTGGCCAATGTTACACACAATAGCATTGTGCTTCATGGCTTTGAAATGCTTTTCGCCAACAATGCGCACGTTTCCGGTAGCAGTTACAATAATATCGGCTTCTTTAATGGCAGTGTCCATTTTCTTCACTTCGTAACCTTCCATTGCAGCTTGAAGCGCACAAATTGGGTCGATTTCGGTAACGATTACACGCACACCGGCATTTCTCAATGAATCGGCAGAACCTTTGCCTACATCGCCAAAACCTGCAACCACGGCTACTTTACCTGCCAACATTAAATCGGTAGCTCTGCGAATAGCATCTACCAACGATTCGCGACAACCATATTTGTTATCGAATTTAGATTTAGTAACTGAATCGTTGATATTAATTGCAGGCATAGGTAATGTGCCATTTTTCACTCTTTCATATAAGCGGTGAACACCTGTAGTGGTTTCTTCAGAAAGGCCGCGAATATTTTTCACCAATTCAGGAAAACGGTCTAAAACCATATTGGTTAAATCGCCACCATCGTCTAAAATCATGTTTAAAGGCTGACCGTCTTTAAATGCAAATAAAGTTTGTTCTATGCACCAGTCAAACTCTTCTTCGTTCATACCTTTCCATGCAAAAACCGGAATACCGGCAGCGGCAATAGCAGCAGCAGCGTGGTCTTGTGTAGAGAAAATATTGCAAGACGACCAGGTAACATCAGCGCCTAATGCTACTAATGTTTCAATCAATACAGCCGTTTGAATTGTCATGTGTAAGCAGCCTGCAATTCTGGCGCCTTTCAATGGCTGTGAAGTGCCAAATTCTTCACGCAATGCCATTAAGCCCGGCATTTCATGTTCTGCTAATTTAATTTCTTTTCTGCCCCATTCAGCGAGGCTGATGTCTTTTACTTTGTACTTTACTTCTTGTGATGTTGTTGACATATTTGCTTTTTTACGAGTGCAAAGATAAGGTTTTCAGTCGTAACGGCTAATTGATTTTCAAGTATATATGTTAGGTGTTAAAGCACCAATAAAAAAGGACACCGTTTAGAGTGTCCTTTGTAAAATATAGCCTGAAGAAATTTTATTTGTCTTTGACCGCAGCCATTGTAGCTTCCCAGTCGAAAGCGTTTACTACTTTGTTGTTTTCATAAGTGATTTCGTATTTCACTTTGCCGGTTTCATCGAAAATTAACCAAGTGCCTTCACGTACACCACTATTGAAATTACCTATGGTGGCAATATTGCCATCGGGGCGATAACTAATCCAACTTTTATCTTTATAGCCATCTTTCCAATTTCCGGTTTCTAACAAATTACCGTTTTCGTCAATTTTTTTGACTAAAGAAGTATTTTTACCGGTTGACTGTACAATAGTTTTTACAGTTTCATCACTGTAGTTCCCGGTTGACGGGTTTTGCTGGCTGAAGCCGTAGAAACTTAAACCAACCATAAAAAGAATCATGAAGTTTTTCATGGCAGAAAGTTTTAAAGGTGAATTAATAACTCAAATATAACTACAATAACTCAATATTGTTAATATTAGTTTAACATAGAGAATACATTTAGTTAACGTAATTCTTAACATATAAGTTACATTTCTGCGGAAATTGAGCAATAAAAACCTTTTAAATCATACTAAAAACTAAAAAGCCCTGACTTTCGGTCAGGGCTTTTTAATATCAGTAATGCGCAATACAATTAAGCATGTTGCCTGCGAATAATATTTAAAGCACCACCGGCTTTAAACCATTCAATTTGTTGAGTATTGTAAGTGTGTGCCACTTCAAAGCTTTCAACAGTACCATCTTTGTGAGTCAACTGAATAGTAAGGTTTTTACCTGCTGCAAATTCAGTTAAACCTAAAATATCAATGGTATCGTCTTCCTGAATTTTGTTATAATCGTCTTTATTTACAAAAGTCAATGCCAGCATACCTTGTTTTTTCAGGTTGGTTTCGTGAAT
>CAYSGX010000387.1:0-3416 GCA_964430605.1 uncultured Chitinophagaceae bacterium | reverse complement strand
GAAGACATAACAACTATGTTTCTATGTGGTTATAATGAAAATGTGTCCGAACGATAGCTTCGGAGATGGGCGAGGAAAGCCTGTGGAAGTTACTGCAAACTGTTGCTGCTATATCTATGTAGTAGTGTTTGCAACAGGTCTAAATAGATTTCCCAACATTGTTTAACCCGAACTCAGGCTATAATGCTGATTGAGCATATTACCGCTTTTGTTAAAACTTTTCATTTTGATAGTTCAGGGTTGTAAAGTAATCTTGCAGCCAGTTCCTCATTGATTCAAAATTTAAAATTGATATATCATGCCTAACCAAGCATTCAGAATTGAAAAAGACACTATGGGTGAGGTGCAGGTGCCCGCTCATGTTTACTGGGGGGCGCAAACACAACGCTCAATCGAAAATTTCAAAATTGCGCAAGACATTAATAAAATGCCTTTAGAAATTGTGCGCGCTTTTGCCTATCTGAAAAAGGCAGCCGCTATTACCAATATGGAAGCAGGTATTCTTCCGCAGGAAAAAAGCGACATTATCGGCAAAGTATGTGACGAAATTCTGGAAGGAAAGTTAGATGACCAGTTTCCATTGGTAGTGTGGCAAACGGGCAGCGGCACACAAAGCAATATGAATGTAAACGAAGTGGTGGCTTACCGTGCGCATGTGCTGTCGGGCGGGCAATTGACTGACGAAAAAAAATCGGTGCACCCGAATGATGATGTAAATAAATCGCAAAGCAGCAACGACACTTACCCTACTGCCATGCACATTGCCGCTTATAAAATTTTGGCTGAAATAACGATTCCGGGTATTAAAAAACTAAGAGATACGCTTGCCGCCAAAAGCAAAGCATACATGCACGTAGTGAAAATTGGCAGAACCCATTTGATGGATGCCACGCCACTTACTTTAGGGCAAGAACTTTCGGGCTATGTATCGCAACTCGACCACGGAATGCGGGCTATCAATAATACGCTGGCACATTTAAGCGAACTAGCTTTAGGAGGCACTGCTGTGGGCACAGGCATTAATACACCTAAAGGTTATTCTGAAAATGTAGCAAAGAATATCGCGCAACTAACGGGCTTGCCTTTTGTTACTGCTGAAAATAAATTTGAAGCATTGGCGGCTCACGATGCGATTGTTGAAGCACATGGCGCTTTGAAAACGGTTGCTTGTTCGCTGATGAAAATCGGCAACGATATCCGCTTGCTGGCAAGTGGCCCGCGTTGCGGTATTGGCGAAATATTTATTCCTGATAACGAACCCGGCTCATCTATTATGCCGGGCAAGGTAAACCCCACCCAATGCGAAGCCATGACTATGGTGGCGGCACAGGTAATGGGCAACGATGTGGCAATAAATTTTGGTGGCGCTACGGGGCATTTCGAGCTGAATGTATTTAAGCCCATGATAGCTTACAACTTTTTGCATTCAGCACGATTGATTGGTGATGTATGTGTTTCGTTTAACGATAAATGCGCGGTGGGTATTCAGCCTTTAGAAGAAAATATTAAACTCAACCTGAACAACTCGCTGATGCTGGTTACTTCGCTCAACCCGCATATTGGCTACTACAAAGCTGCCGAAATTGCACAGAAGGCACACAAAGAAGGTACTACATTAAAAGAGATGGCGATTAAATTGGGTTATGTTACCGATGAGCAATTTGAAGCTTGGGTAAACCCACTGGATATGGTGGGTGAACTGAAGTAAGTGGTTGTATAATCCCCCTCTGGTCCTTTTAAGTTTGCATTCAGCCATTACAGGAAGTCATGCAATCATTGCATGGAGCCATTCAGCCGTTACAGGAAGTAATTTCACCGTTAAAAGCCGTTCATTTTCAAGAAAACATAGGCCTCACCCCATTGAAGTATATAACAACACTTCAATCAATGCGCATCCCTCTCCCGCGGGAGAGGGGACGAGGGTGAGGCAGCAAGAACAAAGAGTTAAGGTAATCAGGAAATGCCACTGAGAAAATTATATTTGCTAATAAACCAATTTTTAACTTTATAGATTATCAAATAATTATATGATGTGTCATTGGCAGGAACAAAGAATCTCTTAATAATTTAGAGATACTTCCGAAGTTTATGCTGGGGAACGAAGTGTCAGCATGGAGCCAATAGACAGCTTCAGTATGTATAAATCGATGTTGAAGAAATAAAAAAACCTCTGATGAAAATTATCAGAGGTTTTATGAAATTGTTTTGGATAAGATTATTGACGATTCTCAAAATACAAATCTAAAGTATAACCATCAACGGTGTTGGTTAAAGTAATAATACCATTGCTGCCTGAAGTAGCAGGATTCAATGTCCATTCGGTCATTTTTTCAGAAGAAAGGTTTGTGCCAAAACCATCTTCATCGCGCAATTCAACAGTCCAGGATTGGTTAGATAAGTAAATGTTTTGTTGGGTTAAATTCCAGGTAAAAGGTAAATCTGCCGCTTTAATATTATTCTTAGTAGAGGTATTGGAGTTCCAACCAGCGGTGCTAAATCTGATATAAATATCCGGTTCCGGATCGGTAGGAATTAAACCACCCGCATCCCATACCGAACCATCGGGTTTTAATTCAGCAAAACCTTTTAATACCGCTTTGGTTAAATAACGGGTGTAACCTTTTACAGTAATTGCTGTAGTGAAACGATCAATTTTTTCGCCTTGCTTTTTATTTTCTTCAGTAAATACTTTTTGCTGAACAATATAAGTGCCCGGTTCAGTGTAAGCGTGAGAAACAGTGTTGCCTTCTTTTGTAGTACCATCGCCAAAATCCCATTCAACTTTAGCGGCATTTTCGGCACAACTTTCAAAATTTACAGTTTCACCAATTTCAACCGATGATTTATTTGTGGTGAAACAAGCTACAGGATTGTCGATAGCTTTTTTACAAGCATTAAATGTTAATGCTGAAAATAAGGTAAGCAGTAATAATAGTTTTTTCATAATTTGTTTTGATTTTGTGTAGCGAATTTAAGGGTTAATTTTTTATTCTTTATTTCAAAAATTCTTTAAACCATAAGCCCGAATCTTTTAAGATTCTTTGCTGGGTGTTAAAATCGACATGCACCAGGCCAAAGCGGGGATGATAACCTTCCGCCCATTCAAAATTATCCATTAATGTCCATGCTAAATAGCCCGAAATATTTACGCCTTCATTTTTGGCTTTCAGCACATTGGCTAAGTAGTCTTTAAAAAACTGAACGCGCTTTTTATCATGCACGGCATTATTTTCCACCACATCGGGAAAAGCGCAACCGTTTTCGGTTACAATAATTTCTTTGCCGTATTTGCTAAACTGTTTCAGGATTTTATACATGCCTTCAGGATACACTTCCCAACCCATTTCAGTGGTTTCTGTTACGCCACGCTTTTTAGGTTCTACTTGGTTAGCCCAAACAATAGGCGGCCACATTGA